>CAZZWS010000099.1:3776-13964 GCA_964657795.1 Beijerinckiaceae bacterium | reverse complement strand
CGAGCACGGCGAACAACAGCGTGAACATCAGCGCGACGATGCGGATGCGGCGGCGTCGCCGTGGATGCAGACCTTCGGACTCTCCGTCATCGAACGCCGACGCATCCTCGACGAGATCGCCGCGCTGGAAGCCGGACCGGACTGAGTTCCGGGCTTCGATTCGACGAGGCGGTCACGGCTTCGACGTACCGGGCGCCGGTTGCGCGCGGGTGCCAGCCGCTCCGACGGTCTCCGCGAACGGCACCGGCTTGTCGGCGGGCGAGTTCTCTTCGCCGAGGCTGAGCAGCATCGCGACGGTCACGTACGTGCCGCTCAGCGCCACCAGGTCGACGAGCTGCTGTTCGCCGAGCGTGGCCTTCGCGCGAGCGAAGAGCTCGTCGTCGACCGCCTTCTTCGTGGCGAGGTCCATCGACACGTCGTAGACGATCGCCTCGTCGGGCTTCATGTCGCGCGGCCGACGATTGGCCTTGAGGTCGGCGGCGACGGACTCCGACAGTCCGGCCCTGATGGCCAGCGGATAGTGCGCATACCACTCGACATTGGAGGTCCAGAGTCGACCCTGGATCAGGATCGCGAACTCGGACAGGCGCGGCGGCAACGAGTTGTTGAAGCGCAGATAGTCGAGCAGCCGCTTCATGCGGTCGGCCATTACCGGGCTGCGCAGCATCACGTTGTACGGACCGGCCAGACCGACGCTGGAGATCTTGACGATCTCTTCCCCGAGCGGCCGCGCTTCGGGCGGCAACGTGTCGAGAGTCAGTTGCGGAAAGCGTTTGGGGTCATCGACGGTCTGCGCGGCGGCCCCGAGCGGTACCGCGGCGCCGAGGCAGAGGGCGAAAGCGAGCGTCTTGAGGTGCATGGTGTCTCCCGGTTGTCGTCGTGCGGGCAGCATGACAGGTCATCCCTGAGCGGCGGCGCGCCGTCCGCTGCTGATAAGGTGCGCGCCCATCGACGCCTTCGTTGCCCCTGCTCCCATGCCTCCCGTGCGCATCGCCCCCGTGACGACCCAGCGAGCCCTGCCGTGTCGTTGACGGTCATCTCCGTGATCGCGATCGTCGCGACGCTGGTCGTCGTGCTCCTCGCGATCAACCTCGGTGTCGGCGAGAAGAAGGTCGAATACCGGATCGATTCGTTCTATCCGCTCGAGGACCCGCAGTTCGTGCACGTGATGGGGGTGTTGCTCGGGCCGCCGGTGGTGCCTGGCAACCGCTACGAGGCGCTCGTCAACGGCGACCGGATCTTTCCGTCGATGCTCGACGCGATCCGGGGCGCGCGACACTCGGTGGACTTCGAGACCTACATCTACTGGTCGGGCGCGATCGGCCGCAGCTTCGCCGATGCGCTGGCGGAACGCGCGGGAGCCGGCGTCCGCGTCCATGTGTTGCTGGACTGGATGGGCTCGATCCGGATGGCCGATCGCCTGCTCGACGAACTGCGCGAGGCGGGCGTGGAGATCGAGCGTTACCACCCGCCGAGCTGGTTCGGCCTGGGGCGCCTGAACAACCGCACGCACCGCAAGCTGCTGATCGTCGACGGCGAGATCGCCTTCACCGGCGGCGTCGGCATCGCCGACCAGTGGACCGGCGACGCGCAGGACCCGCGGCACTGGCGCGACACGCATTTCAGGGTCGAGGGGCCGGTCGTCGCGCAGGTGCAGGCGGCCTTCATGGACAACTGGATGAAGACCTCGGGCGTGGTCTTCCACGGCACCGACTACTTTCCGCGAACCCGGCCGCGCGAGGACGCCGGCGGCGGCGCCGCGAACGTCGGCATCGCGCAGATGTTCAGCGGCTCCCCCAACGAAGGCAGCGGCAGCATGGAGCTGATGTACCTGCTGGCGATCACATCGGCGACGCGCAGCATCCGGCTGTCGAGTTCCTACTTCGTGCCCGATCGCATCGCCGTCAAGGCGCTGGTCGAAGCCCGGCGACGCGGCGTCGCCGTGCAGATCATCGTGCCTGGCGGCCACATCGACACCAGCGCCGTCCGCCGGGCGTCGAAGCACATGTGGGGACCGCTGTTGGCCGCCGGCGTCGACCTCCACGAGTACCAGCCGACGATGTTCCACGTGAAAGTGATGATCGTCGACGAGTACATGGTGTCGGTCGGCTCGACCAACTTCGACGACCGCTCGTTCCATCTCAACGACGAGTCCAACCTCAACATCTACGACCGTGACTTCGCTCGGGAGCAGGTCGGCATCTTCGACGAGGATCTTCGTCACACGAAGAAGATCGACTACGCGTCGTGGCAGCGGCGCCCGGCCTGGGAGAAGCTGGCCGAACGCGTCGTCTGGCTGGCGCACTCCCAGCTGTGACGCCGCTCGATCCCGCTACAGCGACATTGTCTTGCCCACGTAGAGCACGGGTCCGGTCGGCTTGCCGATGGTCGAGCCGCCTCCGGGTTCGAGGGTGACTTCGAAGAGCTGCTGATCGCCCAGCGCCGGCAACCGGCCGATCGGCACCACCGCGACCTCGCCGGCGCGCACCAGGCCGAGCGACGTCGGCCCGCGTGCGCCATCCGGCTTGGTCCAGAACTGCAGCACCTTCCCGGCGGGCGCCTCCGCCGGGTGCCCGATCGGCACCAGGCGCACACCATCCCGCGGCGAGCCCTCCACCACCCAGCCCGCGTTCTTATCCGTTGGACTCTGCAGCACCGCGAGATAGCGATGCGCATCGTCGACGCCCGGACCGCGCAGCGCCAGCAGCACGCTCAGCACGATCGATGCGGCCAGCGCGACACCGGTCGCCGCGCGCCACGTGGCGAGCCGGTTCCAGCGCGACGCGTTGGCCGCCGTCGCGCGCGCATCCGGCACGACAGCGGAGACCGTCGTCGCCGGCGGCGCCAACCGGTCCTCGATGCGGGCCCACAGCGTGGCCGGCGGCTCCCGCGGCGGCGCGCGCCGGGCGAGACCGAGCAGCCGGTCCGACCAGTCGTAGACCATCTTCCGGAGCGCCGCATCGCTCTCGAGTCGCGCGTCGAACGCGGTCCGGTCGACGTCCGTCAGCGAACCGGCCACGTATTCGGCGGCGGCGGCTTCGCGATCCTCGGGATCGTCGAGGTTCATGACAGGCAGGTCTTCAACGCCAGCAGGCCGCGACGGATCCAGGTCTTGACGCTGCCGAGCGGGGCGGACAGCCGGACGGCGATCTGTTCGTGCGTACGACCCTCGACGAAGGCTTCGACGACGCAGGCGCGCTTCTTCTCGTCGAGGGTCGCGAGACAGCGTTCGAGGTGGCGCTGATCGATCGTGTCCGTGGAGGTCGCCGCGACCAGGCCGGCCGCGTCGGCGAGCGCTTCGAGGTCGTCGCCGGCGGGCACCTCGTGGGTCACGCGGCGGGCCTCGTCCAGCGCGCGATGACGGACCACGGTGTAGATCCAGCCGCGCCCCGAACCCAGCGCGCGCTGGTAGCGCGAAGCGCGCTGCCAGATCAGCAGGAACGCTTCCTGCAGCACGTCCTGCGCGGTCTCCTCGTTGCGCACGATGCGGTAGACGACGCCGAGCAGCCAGCGCGCCTCGCGCTCGTAGATCGCGCGCAGCGCATAGCGCTCGCCGCGCGCGCAGGCCTCGAGCGCGGATTCGTAATCGAAGGGGTCGGGGGAGGCGAGAGTCGTCACGGCAGCGGTGATTCTACCGACGGGCACGGCGGGACCGCGGACGCCGCGCCGTGCCCGCCGCGGTCACAGGCGGATCGCGATATCCCGCAGTGCGGGGCCGCTGGCGCCACCGATCTGCGACAGCGCGGCGTTGCCCGACGTGTTGGCGAACAACGTCGCGGCGCCGCTCGTCAACGCGACGGTGTACAGCGAGAACGGACCGGTCGTGCCGACACGCAGCGCGGCGAGCACCAGCCCGTTGTCGCCGCCCGCGATATCGAAGCCGGCCATGCCCGCCAGGTCGAGGCCGAGCGGACCGACATCGACCAGCGTGCCGTTGTTCGGCGGGTTCTGCGTCGTCAACGTGTCGCTGTTGGCTTCGAGGTTGTAGAGCGTCGTCGTCGTGGCGCCCGCGAACGCGTTGGTATAGGCGGCGGCCAGCACCGTCGGGGGCACCGACACCCGGTTGATGTCGCCGTCGGTCGTGGTCGCCCCGGTGTCCACGTTGATCCGCAGGTCCTGGCCGTTCGAGGCGATCACGCGCATGCGGTCGGCGACCGGGTTGAAGTCCACGCTGAAGACCGTCCCCGACAACGCCGTGTACGGCAGCGTCGTATCGGTCGGATCCGCGACCAGCGTGCTCTTCAGCGTCGCGTTGCCGCTGGCCGGGTCGACGGTGTAGACGCGGCCGGCCGACGTCAGTGCGTAGAGCTGCCGGTCGGCCGGACGAAAGTCGATGCCGGCCACCGATTCGCCGCTGGCGAGTCCGGCGATCGCGATGGTCGCGGTGAGGGTGTTGGGCGACCGGGGATCGAAGGCGACGAGCCGGTTGTCCGTCGTCAGGCCGATCACCGTCGGCGCGACGGTCGCCTGCAGCGCGAGGCTGCGGATCGTTTCGCCGCCGCCGATCGTGCCGGCCGCGGTGGCGAGCCCGGTCGCGAAACTCACCGTGTAGAGCGTGCTGGCGGCACCGCTGCCGACGGCCGCATAGCCGGTGTTGTTGCGCGGGTCGATGTCGAAAGCCGCGACCGCGCCGGTCACGCCGAGACTGCGTGGATTGGTGAGCGTGCCGTTGTTCGGCGGGTTCTGCAGATAGAGCACGCCCGTGCTGTCGATGTCGTAGAGCTGCGTCGTCGTCGCGCCCGGGAATGCATTGGTGTAGGCCACCGCCGCGATGGTCGGCGATGTGGCGCCGCTGGTGACGACGCCGTCGGTGATCGTCGCACCGGTGTCGACGTTGATCCGCAGGTTGAGCGCGGCGTTGGTCACGACGCGCAGGCGGTCGGCGACCGGGTTGAAGTCGACCGCGAAGACGGTCCCGGTCAGCGCGGTGTAGGGATTGTCGTCACCGGCCGTGGCGGCCAGCGTCGCCTTCAGGGTCGCCACGCCGGTCGACGGCTCGACGGTGTACACGGTGCCGCGGCTGCCGAGCGCATACAGTTTGCCGTCGGCGGGACGGACGTCGATGCCGAGCAGCGTCTCGCCGGATGCGAGTCCGGTCACCCCGATCGAGCCGATCAGCGTGGCGGGTGTCGCGCGATTGAACGACACGAGCCTGCCGGAGGCCGTCAGGGCGAGCGTGTCGCCGACCGCGACGGTGGGCGTCGTCACGGCCGCCGTGGGGGCACTGCCGTCGTCGCCGCACGCAGCGAGCAGCGTGGACGCGAATGCGAGGGTGGCAAAGCGGACGCTAGCTGGCAAGATAGGATGCATCATTTCATCGCTCTCCGAAAAAGGTCGCGGGGGCTGTCATCCGGTCGGACGGCCTGCCCGTATCGAAGACAACGGGATGCGACCCGATCCGGATTCGCGGTGGAACGAATTCAGGCTCCTGGAACGATCGACGACGTGCCACCCGTGGCGAGGAGGGAGAGCGATTGAACGAATCCGACGAGGGTCACGCGCCGGGGACTGACGAGCAGGTCGATGCGTTGAGGGCGTTCGTCGCCTCGGTCCAGCACCTGCCGCTGTTCACCGCCACGGCGTTGCAACTGGTGCGCACGATCGACCAGGAAGACACGACGATCGACGAACTGTCCCGCCTGATCTCGGGGGACCCCGCGCTCGTCGTGCATCTGCTGCGGATCGTCAACTCACCGTTCTTCGGCCTGCCCCGGCGCATCGGCACCATCAGCGACGCATGCGCGGTCATGGGCATGGACCACATCCGCCGGACCGTCGTCGTCGCGGTGCTGCAGCGGCCGCTCTTCGCGTATCTGCACGATACCGCCATCGCCCGCGAGTTCTGGCGGCACGAACTCCTGTGCGCCGCGCTCGCCCGTCAGATCGCCGGCGGTCAGCGCGTCGACAGCGAACTGGCCTACTTCGCGGGGCTGCTGCACGACGTCGGCCGGCTCGTGATGCTGATGCACTTCCCGGAACAGAGCGACCTGCTGCTGGACCAGCGCAGCGGCGGCGACGACGCCGGCCCGCAGGCGGAACTCGCGCGGTTCGGCTTCACCCATGCGCAGGTCGGCGCGGCACTGCTGGAACTTTGGGGCCTGCCGGAGCGCATCGTGCAGGCCGCGCACCAGCACGTCGACGAGGTCGAGCCGGACGATCCGATCGCCGCCGCGGTCTGGCGCGGCAACCTGATCTCCCACGAGTTCGGCGACGAGGATGCGGACGTCGAAGCGCTGCCCTGGATGGCCTCGATCGGGCTCGACGACGCCGGTCGCCGCGAGATCCTCGACGAGATCAGGGCGCTGGCGGCCGAGAGCTGACGCCGACCGTTCAGGCCTCGTCGGCGGACCATTCGGGGCTGTAGCCGCCGAGCGTCGGGTGGTACATCTCGTCGCCGCTGTGCTGCGTGAACTCGACGTTGAGACGATCCTCGCGCAACCCGAGCAGCTCGACGCACGCGGCGATCAACCGCTTGGCGACTTCCATCCGCAACTCGGGCGACCGACCGCGCCGGATGTCGAGCATCAGCACGGAGACCGGCGTCGCCGTGCCGTCGATGGTCCGCCAGACCCCGCCGTCGCCGCATTCGCGGATCGCGACGCTGATGCGGCGGATGTCGACCGACATCAGGGCCGCGTAGTCGTCGCAGAGACGCCGGGCGAGCCGTTGCTTGACGGCGACGTCGTAACGGCCGTTCACGTCGAGTTGCAGGTAAGGCATCGTTGGACCGTGGTGGAGCGACGGCCGAGTCTAGCGCCCGCGGGTGGACGATCGCGTCGCCAGCACGAGGAGCAGCGCCGCTGCCGACAGCCCGGCCCCGGCGACGGACACCGCGGGATAGCCGAGGTCGAGCGCGATCACGCCGCCGCCGAGCGCCGCACCCAACGCGTTGCCGAGGTTGAACGCGCCGATGTTGATCGACGACGCCAGGCTCGGCGCGTCGTGCGCGGCGGCCATGACCCGCATCTGCACCGGCGGCACCAGCGCGAAGGTCGCGACGCCCCACGCGAAGATCGACACGGCCGCGGGCAGCGGCCAGCGCATCGTCACGGCGAAGAGCGCGAGCAGGGCCGTCAGCGCGACCAGCACGACGACCAGCGTCCGGTCGAGCGAACGATCGGCGTAGCGGCCGCCGAGCCAGTTGCCGAGCGTCAGGCCGACGCCGTACAGCACGAGCATCGCGGTGACGAAGCTCGTCGAGACGTGGGTCGCGTCGCGCAGGATCGCGGCGATGTACGTGAACACCGTGAACATGGCGCCCGAACCGAGCGCCGTCACGGCGAGCGCATTGAGCACGGCGGGTCGCTGCAGTACCCGAAGCTCGGCCCGCATGTCGCCGGCGGACTGCGGCGTGTCGCGCGGCAGCGCGAGCCACAGCGCGATCATGACCGCGACGCCGATCGCGGCCATGCCGCCGAACGCGGTGCGCCAGCCGACCGCCGTGCCGACCCACGTCGCGAGCGGCACCCCGCCGATGTTGGCGATGGTCAGGCCCATGAACATCGTCGCGACCGCGCCGGCGCGGCGGTCGGGCGGCACGAGGCCTGCGGCGACCACCGATCCGACCCCGAAGAACGCCCCGTGATTGAGCGACGTGACGATGCGCGACAGCAGCAGCGTCGTGTAGCCGGTCGACAGCGCGGACAACAGGTTGCCCAGCGTGTACAGCGCCATCAGGCCGATCATCAGCGTCCGCCGCCCGACCCGGCTCGTGGTGAGCGTCATGAGCGGAGCGCCCACCATCACGCCGATGGCGTACACGCTGATCAGGAGGCCGGCCGTCGGGATCGACACGGCCAGGTTGCGCGCCAGCACCGGCAGCAGGCCCATCGGCGCGAACTCGGTCACGCCGATGGCGAACGCGCCGAAGGCCAGGGCGAAGAGAGGAAGGGTCTGGGTAGCCGGCGCCGCGGAAGGCGCCATCAGGCCTGGTCGCAGGCGCTTGGCCGCTGACTGGCAGCCGAAGCGGGCGCTCGCATCGCGCAACCGCAGCGCTCGGCGAGTCGCTCCAGGCCTTCGTCCTGGATGCCGCGAGCGGCGAGCCCGGCGGTGGTCTGCGCCAGGTACTCCGCGCAGGTGCCGAGGAATCCCGCGCCGTCGCTGACGATGCGGGCCACGTCGTTCTCGGACAGTCCGCCCGCGAACGAATCGCGTCGCCGATCGGCGACGAACGCGATCGCCGGGACGGTGCCCTCGTCGGTGCGCGCCTTGATCCAGGTGGGCTTGTAGGCGCCGGTCACCATCTCGCGGCGCCAGACCAGTGCGAGCTCTTCGGCGACGTGCCGTCGTTCGAGGCGCAGCACGACCCCGCGGACGTTGCCGCCCCGATTGAGGCCGAGCACGAGGCCGGGGCGGTCCGGCGACCCGCGTCCGAATTTGGACCAGATGCAGAACGACCGATGGAGCCCGTGGACCTTGGCGACGCGCTCCTCGGCCACCGGGAAGATGGGATTCCAGATCAGCGAGCCGTACGCGAAGATCCACAGATCGCCTTTCGGCGCCCGCTCGAGGGTCCTGGCGAGCGACTCGCCGAGTTGCTCGTCGCTCCAGGCCGTGTCCTGCAGCATCCGGCGGATGTAGGCATCGCGCCGCCCGCCGCACTGCAGATCCTCCCGGCACAGGGGCCGGCAGGATTCCAGGTCGAGGGCTTCAGGAGCGTTCATGATGGTCTGCTTCGTTCATCGCAAGTTTCGCGCCATCGATCGGTCGTCGGTGACGACGATCGAGTGCCATGGTGCCGCCGGACCATGCCACGCGCACTCTCGCGATGCAAATGACGTCGGCTCATATCGTTCCTTCGACGGGATCGCTGGGGACTTGAGATCGGTGCCACGTCTCGTTCAACGCGTTGGCGGCGTGCGCCGTGCACACGGCGACGCGTCTTTGCCGGCGCGCGCCGGATGCGAATGCGGTGTTGGCTGACCGCGGTCCTCGTCCTGCCGGAACGCTCGCGAAGCCGGGTCGTCGGTAACGTGTGGCTCATCAACCGAAGCGAGGAGCAGACATGACCGACAAGCAGACCCAGGCGCATGCCGCCGAAAGCAACACGATCAAGGCGCCGGAAGACTGGACGACGGGCGACGAAGCGATGACCGGCGCCCAGCGGTCCTATCTGAAGACGCTGTCCGAGGAGGCGAAGGTGGCGTTCGATGAAGGACTGACGAAGGCCGAGGCGTCGAAGCGCATCGACGAGTTGCAGCACCAGACCGGGCGCGGTGCCGGCTCACCGCAGGCAGCGCCCGAACCGGGGGCGTGATCGTCGAACGTATCCCCTAACACACAATATGATGATCATCATATTGTGTGTTAGGGTGACGGCATGAATTCGCAGCCCGTCGTTCTCAGGACCCGCAAGGAGCAGTCGCACGATCGCATCGTCGAGGCTGCCGCACGGGCTGTCCGCGCGCGTGGTTATGCGGGTGTGGGCGTCGCCGAGGTGATGAAGGAAGCGGGCCTGACGCATGGCGGCTTCTACGCGCACTTCGCGTCGCGCGACGCGCTGCTGGTCGCCGCGGTCGAAGAGGCCGGTCGGGTCAGCGCGGGAAACATCGATCGTCGTCTCCAGGCTGCGGAGCCGGGCGTTTCGCCGTTCCGCACGCTCGTCGAGTCGTATCTGTCGGACCGGTTGCTCGATCATCCCGAAGCCGGCTGCCCGGTCGCGGCGCTGTGTTCCGAGATGCCGCGCCAGAGTCCCGAGGTGCGTCGCGCCGGAGCGGAGCGCGTGCGCGCGCTGGTCCGCGCGGTCGGCCGGGCCATGCCGGTGGGCGCCGAGGCGCACGACGCGGGCGTGGTCGCCGCGACGCTGGTCGGCGGCCTGCAGATGGCGCGCGTGCTGCACGGCGCCGCCGGGAAGGCGTTGCTGGCGCAGACCCGTGCCGCGCTGCTGGCGCGGTACGACGCCGCTTGATGCGCCCGATCGGATGTTGTGACGAACCAAAATATGATGATCATCATATGAATGGTCATGCGACGGACCGGATCGTCCGGCCTCGCTCCTCCTCTTCGAAAGGATTCTCATGAACGTCAACGATGCAGTGGTCTTCGTGACCGGCGCCAATCGCGGCATCGGTCTCGCGTTCGCCCGCGCGGCGCTCGCCCGCGGCGCACGCAAGGTCTACGCGGCGGCGCGCGATCCGTCGGCGATCACGCTGGCCGGCGTCGTGCCGACCCGGCTCGACGTCACCGACG
>CAZZWS010000099.1:0-3766 GCA_964657795.1 Beijerinckiaceae bacterium | reverse complement strand
AGGCCAGTGTCGCCGCGGCCGCGGCGCAGTGCGGCGACGTGACGCTGGTCGTCAACAACGCCGGGATCGCGCAGTTCGGCGGGTTCCTCGCGGCCGACGCCGTCGCCGAAGCGCGCAAGCATCTCGACGTCAACTTCTTCGGGCCGCTGTTCGTCGCCCGTGCGTTCGCGCCCGTCCTCGCGGCGCACGGCGGCGGGGGAATCATCAACGTGCTGTCGATCGCGAGCTGGACCAACCGCCCGATGCTGGCCGTGTACGGCGCCTCCAAGACGGCCGCCTGGGGGCTGACGAACGCGCTGCGCAACGAACTGCGCGCGCAGAAGACGCAGGTGATGGCGCTCCACATGGGCTTCGTCGACACCGACCTGACGAAGGGCATCGACCTGCCGAAGGCTTCGCCCGCCGACATCGTCTCGCGCGCGTACGACGGCCTCGAAGCCGGCGCCGAGCAGGTGCTCGCCGACGAGAACACGCTGCGCGTCCAGCGCGGACTGTCCGCCGAGGTCCCGTCGTACCTCGTGCAGCCGACCTGAGCCGCGGTCACCGCCATGTCTTGCATCGATCCCTCGATCGCGGCACCGGTCTTCGCTCACGCCGTGCCGAAGCCCACCGCCTCGCCGTGGCCCGTCTTCTGGGTCTCGAGCATCGCGGTGTTCCTCGTGTCGCTCGACACGACGATGCTCTACGCGGTGTTCGACACGCTGCGGACCGGCTTCCCCGGCGCCACCGCGGCCAGCCTGTCGTGGGTCATCAACGCGTACACGGTCGTCTATGCCGCGCTGCTGATCCCGGCCGGCGGCCTCGCCGACACGCACGGCCGCAAGAAGGTCTTCATGATCGGCGTGGCGCTGTTCCTCGTCGCGTCGGCCGCGTGCGGCCTGTCGACCGACGTCGGGATGCTGATCGCCGCGCGCGTGGTGCAGGCGATCGGCGCCGCGTTGCTGACGCCGGCATCGCTGTCCGCGGTGCTGGCCGTCTTCCCGCAGGACCGGCGCGCGGTGGTCGTCGCGTCGTGGGGTGCCGTCAGCGCCGTGGCCGCCGCGATCGGACCGAGCCTCGGCTCGCTGATGGCCGACCGCTTCGGCTGGTCGTGGGCGTTCTACATCAACCTGCCGCTCGGCGCGATCTCGCTGTGGAAAGGCGCGACCCTGCTGAAGGAGGCTCGCGTTCCGGAAGCCCGTCGTCACGTCGACCTGATCGGCATGGCGCTGATGATCGTCGGCGTCGGCGCGTTCACGTTGACCATCGTCGAAGCGCAATCGCCGGCATGGAGCGTCGTCGGGCACGTCGCCGTCGCGGGGCTCGGCGTCGCGTGCGTCGCGCTGTTCATCGCGTGGGCGCGCGTCGCGAAGGCACCGCTCGTCGACCTCGCGCTGTTCGGCAACCGCACGTACAGCTTCGTCAACCTCGCGACGTTCACCTACGGCGTGGCGTTCGCGATGATGTTCTTCGCGTTCTTCTTCTACATGCGCGCGATCTGGCATTACAGCCTGCCGCTGGCCGGCGTGGCGATCGCGCCGGGACCGTTGCTGGTCGCGCCGGTGGCCGTGTTGTCCGGTCGCATCGCGGCGCGCTTCGGCCATCGACCGTTGCTGGTCGGCGGCGCGCTCGTCTACGGGTGCAGCGGGCTCTGGTATCTGCTGGTGCCCGGCAACGAGCCGGCCTACCTCGCGCACTGGCTGCCGGGCCTGCTGCTGGCGGGCATCGGCACCGGCATGACGCTGCCGTCCCTGTCGGCTGCGGCCGTCAACCGGCTGCCGATCCATCAATACGCGGTGGGCAGTGCGGTGAACCAGGCGACGCGTCAGATCGGCGCCGTGATCGGCGTGGCGCTGACCATCCTGCTGCTCGGTCACGGCGCGCTGGTCCGCGCGGACTTCACGCCGGTGTACGCCGTGCACGTCACGCTGGCCGTCATCACCGCGTTGCTGTGCCTGCCGGTCAACACGCGTCCCGGTGGGTCAGCGTAGGCGGCCCATGCGGTCGCCGATCAACATCTGCATGGCCTGTTCGTACTGATCGGTGAGCCGCTCCGACGCTTCGAGCAAGCGCTCGCTCGCGCCGCCCACGTCGCTGAGCGCCGCGGCGTCGCCGATGCGGTCGAGCGTGCCTTGCAGCCGTTGCCAGTCGAACAGCACGTTCTGCAGCAACGAGCGGATCGGCTTCGACGTCAACGGCATGCCCTGCAGATCGTCGAGACGCGCCTGGAAGGTCGCGGCGAGGTCGCGCAATTGCGCGACGAGTTGCGCGAGTCTGTCACCCGAAGGCTCCAGCGCCAGCATGAAGCACAGCTTCGCGATGCGCTGGCCGAGCATCCGCTGGCGACCGGCCACGTTGATGACGTGCAGGCTCGCGACCAGTCCGGAGTTCTCGAGGAAATCGGTCAGCGCTTCGGCATCGTCGAGCATCGTCTCGGCGCATGCGTCGAGCGCCGCGAGCCGGTCGGGATCGGGCGTCTGTTCGCAAAGCGTGCGGACCGGCTGCCAGCTCGTGGCGACCCGTTCGACGCGCTCCGCATAACCCGGCGTGCTGATCGCCTTGCGCAGGATGCCGAGGTTGGCCTCGACGCGTTCGACGCAGTCGCCGATGATCTGGCGCGCCTGCGCGGCCTGATGGTCGTCGAGGCAGCGCGCGTAGCAGAGCACGATCCGTTGCGAGAGCATGCGCAGCTGACCCGCGCGATTGACGGCCTCGCCCGCGCGCGATCGATCGCTGACGCTCTGCGCGACGACGCCGAGCCGTTGCCGCGAACGCATCGCCAGGCTGCGCAACATCTCGAAAGCCTGATCCTCGGTGATGCCGCGCGAGCGCATCAGCATGCCCTTCGCACGGTCGACCAGCTTGCGTTCCTCGAAACGCTGCGAGAGTCCGACGAACTCCTCCTTCAGCACCTGCTCGTGCCGAAAGCGCGCCCGGGCGACCTGCACGATCGACAGCAGCCGGTGCTTCGCGTAGCCGTCGACGACGTAGGCGTGGACGCCGGCCGGGCTCGCGCGGTCGATCTTCTCGATGTCCGCGTCGGACGTGAACAGCACGAACGGGCACGGCGCCAGCGTTCCGAGCATGCGGGCCGCCTCGAACAGCAACGGCGAGGGACTGGACGACGCGGCGATGACGAGGTCGGCCGCATGCCGGACGACCAATGTCGCGATGCTCTCGGCATCGACGCTCTCGGCCACGACGTCGATGCCTGCCTCGATCAGGTCGCCACGCAGCTCGTCGGCGGTGAGTGGTGATTCCGTGGCCAGCAGCGTTCGGTACATCGAAGGTCCGTTGATCGATCCAGCCTGCGGCTCTTGCCCCGTCGCGATCCTGCATCGTGGTGCGCCGCGTGCATCACACGGGTGTGTCGCGGCCCGGGAACGCGACACGACGGTGCGAGTCGCCGTGGGCATTCTCGCGCTTTCGCACGCGCCACGGGTGCTCGACAGCGCACCCGGGAGGCAATGCAAGTTCCGTGCTGCCCGGCACACGATTTGCTAGGTAGCGAGCGGGCCGCTCCAACGTCGTGGCGGCCGGGCGCGGTGACACGCGTCTCGGCGCGCATCGATGCGCGTTCCTCGCGGCCTCCCGGCCGAGTCATGTACCGCAGGTCTCCCTGCACCCATGAACCCTCGAGGATGATCACATGACCACAGCTCTCCCGGCATCGGTCGAAGGCAATCAGGACCTTCTGATCCAGAACAACGCCCTGCTCCAATCCAACAGCAGCACGCTCGCCGCCAACAGCGGCATGCTGAAGGACAACAAGTCCACGCTCGAAGAG
>CAZZWS010000098.1:0-14000 GCA_964657795.1 Beijerinckiaceae bacterium | reverse complement strand
CGCGACCGTGGCCGACGCGACGCGCAGACGGGTCGACACCAGCGAGACCGTGACGCCGAGCAACGACAGGATGCCGGCGAAGCCCAGCCCCCAGGCGAGCGGGACGTTGTTGCCGAGCGCGACCCCGACCAGCGTCGCGCCGGTCCAGGACGCCCAGCCGGCGATCCCGACGCCCGCCCAGTACGCCTCGACCGCCGCGGTCGTCGGCGCGTCCGCGGGTGGATGGGGATAACGCCGGACCACGAGGACGTAACCGAGGTCGGCCATCGCGTAGCCGCTCAGCAGGCGCCGCCACAGCGGCTGGTGCATGACGTACGGACGCAGGTGCATGCTGAAGACGATGAAGCGCAGGTTGACGCAGAAAGCGGTCGCGAGGACGACCCACAGCGGCGCGCCGTTCGCGATCAGCGGCAATGCCGCGAGCTGCGAGCTGCCGGCGAACACGATCGTCGACATCAGCAGCACGGCCGCGGTGCCCATGCCCGACTTGACGATCGCGACGCCGGTCATCAGGCCCCATGCCGCGAGGCCCGGCGCGATGGCGCCGAAGTCGCACAGGCCGACGTGGAACTCGGGGTGCTTCCAGAAAGGGGACTGCGGCTGCATCTCGCACATGCCGGGCTCAGACGCCCCTTGCGCGCTCTTCGCGAAACGTCGTCACGAACGCCTCGAAGCGCCCCGCCGCGATCGCGTCGCGCATCCCCGCCATCAGCCACTGGTAGTAGTGCAGGTTGTGCAGCGTGTTGAGCCGCGCACCCAGGATCTCGCCGACGCGGGCGAGGTGGTGCAGATAGGCGCGCGAATACGAGCGGCAGGTCGGGCAGCCGCAGGTCTCGTCGATCGGTCGCGGGTCGTCCTTGTGGCGCGCGTTGCGCAGCTTGAGGTCGCCGAAGCGCGTGAACAGCCAGCCGTTACGCGCGTTGCGGGTCGGCATCACGCAGTCGAACATGTCGATGCCGCGCGTCACGCCGTCGACCAGGTCTTCCGGCGTGCCGACGCCCATCAGGTAGCGCGGCCTGTCGGCCGGCAGCCGCGGACCGACGTGGTCGAGGATGCGGATCATGTCCTCCTTCGGTTCGCCGACCGACAGGCCGCAGATCGCATAGCCGTCGAAGCCGATGTCGACGAGGCCGGCCAGCGACTCGTCGCGCAGCGACTCGTGCATGCCGCCCTGGACGATGCCGAACAGGGCGTTGGGTTCGTAGTCAACCCCGTTCGACAGCCTGTCGTGCTCGTCTCGCGAACGGCGACCCCAGCGCAACGACAAGCGCATCGACGACGCCGCGTCATCGATCGACGTCACGACGCCCGCCGTCTCGTACGGCGTGCACTCGTCGAACACCATCACGATGTCGGCGTTGAGCACATGCTGGATGCGCATCGACTCCTCGGGCGTGAGATGCAGCTTGTCGCCGTTGATCGGCGACGCGAACACCACGCCCTCCTCGCTGATCTTTCGCATCTTGCCGAGCGACCACACCTGAAAGCCGCCGGAGTCCGTCAGCATCGGCTTCCGCCAGCCGATGAAGTCGTGCAGGCCGCCGAACTTGCCGACCACGGCCAGGCCCGGTCGCAGCCACAGATGGAACGTGTTGCCGAGGATGACCTGCGCGCCGAGCGTCATCACCTCGTCCGGCGTCACGGTCTTGACCGCGCCGTAAGTACCGACCGGCATGAAGGCCGGCGTGTCGACGACACCGTGCGCGAGCGTCAGGCGTCCGCGTCGGGCAGCGCCGTCGGTGGCGAGGCACTCGAACTTCATGATCGGGAACCTGCCGCGGGCTCGATGAGCATCGCGTCGCCATAACTGAAGAAGCGGTACCGCTGCCGTATCGCGTGACGATACGCGGCGCGCATGCGGTCCATGCCCGCGAAGGCCGAGACGAGCATCAGGAGCGTCGACTGCGGCAGATGGAAGTTGGTGACCAGGCGGTCGACGGCGCGAAAGCGGTAGCCCGGCGTGATGAAGAGCCGCGTGCCGTTCTCGCCCTCGTGCAGACGACCGCTCTCGTCGGCGGCCGATTCGAGCGCGCGCAGGCTGGTGGTGCCGACCGCGACGACGCGGCCACCGCGACGACGCGTCTCCTCGACGGCGTCGATCAGCGCTCGCGTCACGACGTAGCGCTCCTCGTGCATCACGTGCATCGCGAGGTCGTCGACGCGGACCGGCACGAACGTCCCCGCGCCGACGTGCAGCGTCAGCGTTGCCGAACGCGTGCCGCGCGCGGCGATCGCTTCGAGCAGCGCGGCATCGAAGTGCAGGCCCGCCGTGGGCGCGGCGACCGCGCCGGGCACCCGAGCCCACACCGTCTGGTAGCGCTCGGCGTCGATGCCGTCGGGCGCGTGCTCGATGTACGGCGGCAGCGGCAACTGGCCGTGCGACTCGAGGACCTGGTCGAGATCCGTGTCGAAGTCGAGCACGAAGAAGTCCGCGGCGCGTTCGACCATCGTCGCGGTGACCGTCGCGCCCGCCTCGTCGACGAACGTGATGAGCGAGCCCGGCTTCGGGTTGTGGCTCGCCTTCATCTGGACGCGTGCGCGCCGCGGGCCGTCGATCCGCTCGACGAGGATCTCGACGCGCCCGCCGCTCGCCTTCTGCCCGAACAGCCGCGCCTTGATGACGCGCGTGTCGTTGAAGACCAGCAGGTCATCGGGACCGAGCAGCGAAGGCAGGTCGACCACGGCGTGATCTTCGAGGCCGTCGTGACGCGACCACAGCAGGCGGCTCGCGGAACGCGCGGCGAGCGGATGCTGGGCGATCAGCTCCTGCGGGAGGTCGAAATCGAAATCGGAACGGCGCACGGGTCGGCGAAAGGCTGAAAGCGGCGTGCGGACCAGCCGGGGCGGGCGCTGCGCACGATCTTGGCGGGGCCGCGATTATGACGGCTGCGGCGCGCCTGTCGAGCCGGACCCCCTCAGCACCGCGCACGCACCCGAGACGGCCACGCCGCCGCCCATGAGCCCTTCGCCGACGTGCGGGTCGCGCGCCAGCGGCGTCGGCAAGTCGACCGGCATGGACTCCGAGTCGTTCAGCGTGAAGACGCAGCGCGTGATCGCGAAGACGTCGCTCCAGCGCGATGGCCGCGGCGCGCTCTCGTCGCCGGCGCGGGATTGCGTCTGGGCGATCGGTGCCAGTGCCGTCATGGCATGCGTGCCGACGGAGGAGCAACGGTCTGCGAACCCGTCGCGGGACCGACCCGATACTCCGCATCGGTCACCTTTTCGAGCCAGTCGACGTTCCTGCCGTCCAGCGCTTCCTGCACGGCGATATGCGTCATGGCGGTCGTCGGCGTCGCGCCGTGCCAGTGCTTGTGACCGGGCGGGCACCAGATCACGTCGCCCGCGCGGATCTCGACGATCGGCTCGCCTTCGCACTGCGTCCAGCCGCAGCCCGCGGTGACGATGAGCGTCTGCCCGAGCGGATGCGTATGCCACGCCGAGCGCGCGCCCGGCTCGAACGTCACCGCAGCGCACGACACGCGCGACGGCGCCGGTGCGACGTGGAGCGGGTCGATCCGCACCGTGCCGGTGAAGTAGTCCGCAGGGCCCTTGACCGATGGTTGCGAGCCGGCGCGTTTCATTTGCATGGAAGTCTCCCTGTGATGTCGGTGGGGTAATCGAATGCATGGTGGAGCGTCGCCCCCGGCTCATGCGGTCAGCTCGGTGAAGACGCGTTCGGCGATCGATACGGCCGTGTTCGCCGTGGGCCAACCGGCGTAGAACGCGAGATGCGTGATCAGCTCGATCAGTTCGTCGCGCGTCACGCCGTTGTCGAGCGCGTACTTCACGTGGAACGGCAGCTCGTTGGTGCGATACAGCGCGACCAGGCTCGCGACCGTGATCAGGCCGCGGTCGCGCGGCGACAGACCCGGCCGCTTCCACAGGTCGCCGAAGAGGACGTTCTGCGTGTAGTCGGCGAGCGCCGGCGCGACATCCGCGAACGGCGGGCGGGACGGCTTCTGGTCCTGATGCATGGTGATCTCCTTCTCGAAAGAGATCAGCCTAGCGCGACTCATTGTCTGGATAAAGCTCCGGAGTCCGCATGCATTTATGGTTTCTTTCGATCAATCGATCGGCGGTGTCGCAGCGCCTCAATCACGAGCTGCAGCGCGAGCGAGCTCTGACGGAAGCTCGCGTAATAGGCGTGATGGCCAGGATGAGTCGGCCACCATGCTTCGAGAACCTTGCGCAGGCGTCCTGCGGCCACATGCGGACGGACCAGATCTTCCGGGACGTAGGCGAGCCCCGACCCCGAGAGGGCCGCTTCGAGCATCTGATAGGTGTTCGAGAGCACCACCTGGCCGTCCACCCGGACCTGCAGCGCGTTGCCGTCCTTCTCCAGCTCCCACGCGAACAGGCCACCGTGCGTGGGCAGGCGCAGATTGATGCAGTTGTGCTCGATCAGCTGCCCCGGCGTCTTGGGCGCAGGTCGCCGTTTCAGGTAAGCGGGCGAGCCGACGATCGCCATCCGTCGGTCCGGCCCGATGCGCACCGCGATCATGTCCTTGGCGACCTGATCGCCGAAGCGCACGCCGATGTCGAAGCGGTCCGCGACGATGTCCTGCAAGCCGTAGTCGATCGCGATGTCGATCCGGATGTCCGGATAGGTCGCGAGCAACCTGGCCAGCTTCGGCCAGAGGACCGTGTTGGCCGCGTAGTCGGTAGCCGTGATGCGCACGGTCCCCGCCGGCCTGTCTCGCAGGTCAGCAATCGCGGCGATCGCGGTGGCGATCCCTTCGAAATGCGGCGACAGCGAGTGCATCAGGCGCTCACCGGCTTCGGTCGGCGCCACGCTACGCGTCGTGCGCGCGAGAAGCCTGACACCGAGCCGCGCTTCGAGCTGCTTTACGATATGGCTCAGCGTTGACTGCGAGATGCCCAGCTGCGCGGCAGCGCGCGTGAAGCTTCGTTCGCGGGCGACCGCCAGGAAAGCCAGGAAGTCCTGCAGGTTCTCACGGGCCATCGGTCGGTCGCGGATGTGAACGCATGGTCTGGCAAACAGGATGGCACACGCGGGCAGCCTTCAAGACGGGGGCAGCGAAGAACGCCGGCATGAGGGTGATCTGTCCCGCGATCATCCGCCGCAGCTCCGCGGCGACCGTCGTCACTGCTTGAAGTCGAGCGCCGCCGGTCAGTCGGCAGGGCGTCGATCACCTTCCTTCGTGCAAGAGGGCGAGACGCTGACGTCGCGTTGTCACGGCGCTGTCGGCGTTGCCCTGATCCGCGCGACGTCCCGCGCGACGTTCGGCCACGGCGGCTCGCCGGGCGCGTAGCGCCGCCGCATCCAGGTCGCCAGCTCCACGATCTGGCGATCGTCGTAGGCGCTCGCGAACGACGGCATGAAGCCGATGTCGCGGGTGGCCGGCGTGCGGACGCCTTCGAGGATGGCCCGCAGCAAGTTGTCGGGGCGCGTGCTGGCGAGCTTGCTGCTCAGGGCCAGCGGCACGTTGGCGCCGAGCAGCCTGGGGCCGTCGCCGTCGTGGTGGCAGGCGCCGCAGGCCGACTCGAAGAAGCGTTGCGACGCGTCGGGCAGGGGTGCCGCGGCGGACGCACTGGCGACGACGGTCGCCGCTTGGACCGGTTCGTTCGCAGGTTCGACCCGCGGATTCAGGCTGGCGAGGTAGTGCGCCATCGCGCGCAGGTCCGCATCGTCGGCGCCCTGCAATTCACGCACGACGTCTTCCATCGGCCCGAGCGCGGCGCCATGCGCCGTGCTGTATCCGCTGCGCAGATAGTCGAAGTAGGCCCGCTCGGTCCACGGTACCGGAGCGCGGCCGAGCCCGTTCAGCGCGGGCGCTTCCCAGTCCTTGACCAACGCCCCCGACAGGTAGGTCGTCTCGCGCTCGGCGCCCAGCGCGTTGCGATCGGTGTGGCAGGCGCCGCAATGGCCGGGGCCGTCGACCAGCAGGCGTCCGCGGTTCCACAGCGCCGACCGCGACGCATCGATCGCCACCGGACCCGGCGACAGGAACAGCGCGTTCCATCCGGCCATCAGCGGCCGCACGCCGAACGGGAACGCAAGCCGTGTTTCGGGCACGACGTTGCGAACCACCGGCTGCGTCATCAGGTACGCGTACAGCGCGATGAGATCGTCGTCGGGCATCCGCGTGAACGCGGTGTACGGGAATGCCGGATAGAGCCGATGGCCGTCGCGCGAGAGACCTTCGCGCATCGCGCGCTGGAACGCGGCGGCCGACCACGCGCCGATGCCGGTCTCGACGTCGGGCGTGAGGTTGGTGCCGTACACCGTGCCGAACGGCGTGTGCATCGCGTACCCGCCGGCATTGCGGGGGCCGCCCGGCGCGGTATGGCAGCCGGCGCAGTTGCCGATCGCCGCGAGCTGGCGGCCGCGGGCGATGGTGGCTTCGCTGTAGAGCAGCGGGTCGAACGACACGATCGGCGCGATGGCCGACCGGATGCCGAGCAGCGCGGCGACCGTACCGATCACGCCGGCGGCGACGAGACCCGCGCGCCGCGACCAGCGGGCGACGGGTGAGCGTGTCTCCGGTCGGGAGAAACGCGACGACCCGGTCAGCGCGACGGGTTCCCGCATCGACGTCGTCTGCGGTGTCGGCGCCGGCAGCGGATGCAGCGCCGCCCTCACCACCTCGGCCGTGAACGGCGGCTGCCTGAAGCGCACGCCGGTCGCATCGAAGATCGCGTTGGCGATCGCGGCGATACCGGGCACCGACGACGACTCGCCCGACCCGAGCGGCGGCCGGTCGTCGCGCGGCATCGTCACGACCTCGATGACGGGCACGTCGCGAAAGCTCAGCAGCGGATAGCTGCCCCAGTCGCGCGTGGCGACGACGTGCGTCTCGGGATCGGTCCGCACGCTCTCCTTCAGCGCGCGGCTGGTGGTCTGGATGACGTTGCCGTGCATCTGGTGACGGACGCCGGCCGGATTGATCATCAGGCCCGCGTCCTGCCCGACCACGACGCGGCGGACGTGGACCTCGCCGGTGCGTCGGTCGACGTCGACGTCGGCGATCCACGCCGACCAGGCCGCGCCGTAACCGGGCCATGCGCTGTGCACGTAGCGCGCGTAGGCGACGCCCTGCCCGTGGAGGATGTCGCCGGTCGCGGGCTGCTGCATCGGGGCGGTGTGCTCGATCCACGAAGCCTTCGCGGCCGTCGCCTCGATCAGGTCACGGGCGCGTGCATCGTCCAGATACTTCACACGGTAAGCAACCGGATCGACGCCCGCCGCTGTCGCCAGCTCGTCGATGTACGACTCGTGCGCGAAGGAATTCGGCAGCGCCGACACGCCGCGCAGCCAGGATGCGCGCAGGATCGGCGCCATGTCGTTGACCGTCACGCGCAGGTTCGCGAAATCGTACGGCGGCCGCGCGGTGCGGTCGCCCATCTCGAACGCATGCGGCTGCGCGTCGACCACGCCGGTCAGCAACAACGCCAGCGTCGGCGCACCGTTCGATGGATACGACGTGGCGAAATCGTAAGCGGCGGGCGCGCCGTCTTCACCGAGCCCGCCGCGCACCGTCATCCATTGCGCCGCGCCCTTCGGCTCCCACGAGTGTTCCTGCTCGCGCGACAGCTGCACGCGGACCGGCGCACCGACGGCCCGCGACAGAAGCGCGGCATCGGCGGCCACGTCGTCGGCGCCGTTGCGGCCGTAGCAGCCTGCCGCTTCCATGCGAATCACTTCGACCCGCATCGGTTCGACGTCGATGAGCGTCGCGAGGTCAGCCCGCAGCACGTGCGGGTTCTGCGTGCCGGCCCAGACCGTGAGGCGATGCGGCCCCGCTTCTTCGCCGTGCCATTGCGCGACCGCGCACGACGGCCCGATCGACGCATGCATCTGATAAGGCCAGAGGTACGTGCGGTCCATCGGCACGGCCGCGGCGGCGATGGCGGCATCGACGTCGCCTTCGTCGACGAGACGACGCGCCGTCGACGGATTGGCGCTCAACGCGGCGGCGATGTCGTCGGTCCGTGGCAGATGCGGCCATGCCCTCCACGTCACGCGCAGCGCCGCGGCGGCCTGCTCGGCCTGCTCCTCGCGCTCGGCGACGACGCCGACAAAGTCGCGGATGACGACGACCGCTCGCACGCCGGCGATATGCGCGATCGACGTTTCGTCGACGGCTTCCAGCGTGTTGCCGACGAAGTCGCCATGATCGGCGCCGGCGTACGGCGGCCGCACGACGCGCCCGTGCAGCATGCCGTCGACGCGCATGTCGTGCACGAAGATCAGGCCGCCCTTCGCCTTCGTCGGAATGTCGACGCGCGGCATCGATTGCCCGACGACGCGATAGTCGGCGACCGGCTTGACGGGCGTCGACGGGTCGAGCCGCAGCTCGATGCGTTCGTCGCCGATCAACGCGCCGTAGCCGATCGACGCCGATGCAGCGGACGTGCCGATGACACCGTCGTCGACGACCAGCGTCGATGGCTCGACGGCTAAGCTTCTCGCAGCACGATCCATCAGGAAGCGTCGTGCCTGCGCCGCCGCGATCCGCAACGGCGCCGCATGGATCTGGATCGACGCGCTCGCGATCGTCGCGCCCTGATTGGGCGCCCGCGCCGTGTCACCCATGATCAGCTCGATACGCGCCATCGACACGTCGAGCTCTTCGGCGACGATCTGCGTCAGCGCCGTGCGGATGCCGGTGCCGAGGTCGACATGGCCGTGCAACGCGATGACCGCGCCGTCGTTCCAGATCGACAGAAGCACTTCGTCGCCTTCGGTCGGATCGGCCGCGACGGCGGGAGGCTGGCCGCGCAAGGGCGCTGGGATGGGCGGGACATCGCGTACGACCAGCAGCACGCCGATCGCCTCGCGGAACTGCCCGCGCGTGCGCAACAGGTCGACGCGCGACATGTTCAGGCGAACCGCAGGGGACGTCGCACGTTCGCTTCCTCGTCACCCGGCGAAGGCCTGGGTCCGACCTTCTCGGTGTCGCTCGATGCGGGGACTCGGGCCCCGGCCTTCGCCGGGGTGACAAAGTAGCGTGAGCGAACGCGGGTTCACGACGCGCTTTCCATCGTCGGCCCGCGCCTGCTCGCCTGGATGACCGCTTCGACGATTTCGACATGCGTGCCGCAACGACAGAGGTTGTGCGACAGCGCCCCTGCGATTTGCGCGCGCGTCGGACGCGGCGTGTGGTCGAGCAACGCGACAGTCGCCATGATCATGCCGTTGAGGCAGTAACCGCACTGCGCGGCCTGGGCGTCGATGAACGCCTGCTGCACCGGATGCGGACGGTCGATCGTGCCGAGGCCTTCGAGCGTCGTGATCGTGCGGCCGTCGACGCCTCGAGCCGGGATCACGCAGGCGCGCGCCGCGATGCCGTCGACGAGGACCGTGCACGAACCGCATTGACCGAGACCGCAGCCGTACTTCGGACCGTTGAGGCCGAGGTCGTTGCGCAGGACTTGGAGCAGCGTCGCATCGGTCGTCACATCGAGGCTCGAGGGATGCCCGTTGACGACCAGCGACACGACGCGCGATACAGTCATCGGTGCGACCTCAGGGCGGCGCGATCTGGTACGCGCGAACGGTCGCCACGCCCGCTTCCTGCATCACCTTCCGTGCGGCCACGAGAGAGCCGTCGAGATCGATCGCCCGCGTCGCGTCCTCGATCACGAACGTCACGAAGCCGGCCTTGCGGGCGTCGATCGCCGTCCATGCGACACAGAAGTCGGTCGCTAGGCCGACGATGTACACCGTGTCGATGCCGCGCGCCTTCAGGTATGCCGCGAGGCCGGTCGTGGTCCGGTGATCGGCCTCTTCGAATGCGGAGTAGCTGTCGACCTCCTTGTGGAAGCCCTTGCGGATCACGAGCTGCGCGGTCGGCAGCTTCAAGCCTGGAACGAGCGCCGCATCGGCGGTGCCCTGGACGCAATGATCGGGCCACAGGACCTGCTTGCCGTAAGGCATGTCGATGGTCTCGAACGACTTCTTTCCCGGATGGCTGCTCGCGAACGACGCGTGCCCGGGCGTATGCCAGTCCTGCGTGATCACGACGTTGTCGAAGAACGGCGCGATCTCGTTGATGACCGGAACGACCGCCGCGCCGTCCTTGACCGGCAACGTGCCACCCTCGACGAAGCAGTTCTGCACGTCGACGACGATCAACGCCGCGTGTGGGCCGGGCACGGCCTTCTCGAGCGTCATGCCGATGACCTTCGCGGCGACCTGCGCATCGGCGACCGACGCGAGACCACACCCCATCGCGATCAGGCCGAAGACCTTGAACATGCTCAGCCGCATCTGCCGTCTCCCCATGGTGTTCATGCGCGTGTCTAGACGCTCAGATACGCACGCCGCACGTCCTCGGCTTCGGCGAGCGCCGCCATCGTCCCGCTCCAGCGGATCTGCCCCTTCTCCAGTACGTACGCCCGATCGCTGACGAGCTCCGCGAAGTGCATGTTCTGCTCGGACAGCAGGATGCTGACACCGTCGGCCTTGAGCGCGAGGATCATGTGCGCCATCTGCTCGACGATGACCGGCGCGACCCCTTCGGACGGCTCGTCGAGGAGCACGAGGTAGGGATTGCCCATCAACGTCCGCGCGACCGTCAGCATCTGCTGCTCGCCGCCGCTCATGCGACCGCCGGGGCGATGCGGCATCTCGCCGAGGTTGGGGAAGAGCTCGAACAGCTTGGCCTCGGTCCACAGCGGCGCCGGTGTGCCATCGGCCCACGTGCGCGCCGGCTGGCGACCGACCTCGAGGTTCTCGAGCACCGTGAGATCGCCGAACACGCGGCGGTCCTCGGGCACGTAGCCGAGGCCGAGCCGCGCGACGCGATGCGGGTCGGCCTTCGAGACGTCGTGGTCGAGGAAACGGATCGTGCCGCGGCGCTTCACGAGCAGGCCCATCAGGGCCTTCAGCGTGGTCGACTTGCCGGCACCGTTGCGGCCCATCAATGCGACCACTTCGCCACGCCGCACGTCGAGGTCGACGCCGTAGAGGATCTGCGCGGCGCCGTACCAGGCATCGAGGTCGCGGGCTTCGAGCAAGGAAGTCGTGTTCATGATGCGGCGACCCCCGCCTTCAGCTTCTCGAACGTCTTGCCCGACCCGAAATACACCTCCTGCACCTTCGGATGCTCGCGGATCTCGGCCGGCGTGCCTTCGGCGATCAACCGGCCGCGCGCCAGCACGATCGTGCGGTCGGCGTACGCGAAGACCACGTCCATGCTGTGTTCGGTGAACAGCACCGCCATGCCGCGATCGACGACCAGCCGCTTCGTCAGCGCCATCAGTTCGTTGCGTTCGCGCGGCGCCATGCCGGCCGTGGGCTCGTCCATCAGCAGCAGCTTCGGCTCGTTGGCCATCGCGATCGCCAGTTCGACGCGCTTGATGTCGCCGTATGCCAGCGTGCTGCACGGCCGATCGGCCGCGGCCTTCATGCCGACCTGTTCGAGCAGCGCCAGCGCGTCGTCCCGCCGATGCGCGGCGGCGGGTTTCCACCACGACCAGATCAGGCCGTCGGACGACAGCAACGCCATCTGCACGTTCTCGACGACCGTCAGCGACGCGAACGTCTCGGCGATCTGGAACGTGCGGCCGACGCCACGCTTCCAGATGTCGCGCGGCTTCATGCCGACGAGTTCGCGGCTTTGTCCATCGGCGTCGAACAGGATGGACCCGGTGTCGGCCGCGAGCTGGCCGTTGACCATGTTGAAGGTCGTCGACTTGCCGGCGCCGTTGGGTCCGATCAACGCCAGCAGTTCGCCGCGGCAAATCGCGAAGCTCACGCCGTCGACAGCGCGGTTGCCCCCGAACGACTTGCCGAGATCGGTGACGGTGAGCAGGCTCATGTCGCGGATCCTTGCCGATCGCGACGAGCCGACCAGCGCTCGCCCATCTGTTCGAAAAAGCCTGCGATGCCCTGCGGAAAGACCAGCACGAGGAACAGGATGATGCCGCCCAGCAGCGCGCGCCAGTAGTCGGTGTTGCGCGCGACCGTGTCCTGCAGCCACGTGAAGCTGACGGCGCCGACGATCGGGCCGGCCAGCGACTGCAGCCCGCCGAGCAGGACCATCACGAGCCCGTCGACGGAGCGACCGACCGAGATGGTGTCGGGCGAGATGCTGCCTTTCGAGAACGCGTACAGCGCGCCGGCCAGTCCCGCGAACAGCGCCGCGACGATGAACCCGACCCACTGCACGCGCTTGACGTCGATGCCGATGGCGTCGGCCCGCAACGGCGAGTCGCGACCGGCGCGCATCGCGTAGCCGAGCGGCGCGAAAAGGATGCGGCGCACGACCAGCGCCCCGATCGCGACGAACAGCAGCGTGAGGTAGTAGTAGGCACGCCGATCCGACAGCCACGTGGCGGGCCACACGCCAGTCAGGCCGTTGCTGCCACCGGTGAACGCGTCCCACTGATACACGATCGACCACACGATCTGCGCGAACGCCAGCGTCAGCATCGCGAGGTAGACGCCCGACAGGCGCACCGCGAACCACCCGAACACGAAGCCGCCGATCACCGCGACGAGCGGCGAGACGATCAACGCGACCTCCATCGGCAGGCCGACCGTGCGGACCAGCAGTGCCGCGCCGTAGGCGCCGAGGCCGAAGTACGCGGCATGGCCGAACGAATGCATGCCGGCCGGACCCATGATGAAGTGCAGGCTGACGGCGAACAGCGTCGCGGTCAGCAGGTCGATCGCGAGCACCGTGAGGTAGGGCGAGCTGGCGGTGGCGAAAGGCCAGGCGAGCAGCACGATCAACAGGACGGTCGCGGCGATCTTCAGCGGTGCCCGCGCGGGTCGCAACGGCTCTTCGGGCGGCGCGGTACTTCGCGACGTCGCCTGCGGCCGACCCATCAACCCCCAGGGCCTGACCACCAGCACGACCGCCATCACCAGAAACTCGACGACGAGTGTCAGCTTGGAAAACGAGAACGCGAAACCGAACACGTCGACCACACCGATGCCGATGCATATCGCCTTGATCTCGGCGATCAGCAACGCGGCGACGTACGCGCCCGGGATCGAGCCCATGCCGCCGACGACGACCACCACGAACGCGTCGCTGATGGTCGACAGGTCGAGGCCGAGGTTGGCCGGCTCGCGCGGCAATTGCAACGCGCCGCCGAGCCCGGCCAGCATCGTGCCGAGCGCGAAGACCGCAGTGAAGAGCCACGCCTGGTTGATGCCGAGCGCGCCGACCATCTCGCGGTCCTGCGTGGCGGCGCGGACCAGCGTGCCCCAACGCGTCTTCGTCAGCAGCAGCCACAGGAGACTGAGCACGACCGGTCCGACGACGATCAGGAAGAGGTCGTAGGTCGGAAAGCGTCGGCCGAGGATGTCGATGGCGCTGCCGAGACCGGGCGCACGCGGACCGAGCAGGTCTTCGGGTCCCCAGATCCACAGCGCGGCGTCCTTGATGACGAGCATCAACGCGAAGGTCGCGAGGAGCTGGAACAGTTCGGGCGCGCGATAGACGCGACGCAGCGCGAGCATCTCGATCAGCGCGCCGATGACGCCTACGGCGAGCGATGCGATCAGCAACGATGGCCAGAACCAGGGGCCGCTGCCCAGCTTGTCCGTCAACGTGTAGGCGATGTAGATGCCCAGCATGTAGAACGAGCCGTGCGCGAAGTTGACGATGCGCGTGACGCCGAAGATCAGGGACAGCCCCGCACCGACGAGGAACAGCGACGAAGCGCCGGACAGGCCATTGAGGAGCTGGACGAGGAAGCCGGAGAGGGTCATGGACGACTGCGACTCGGGACGACCCTAGGGTTGCACTCACATCGTTCGGTGCGCCACGTCTCTCGCTCGGACGAAGTCGTTCCCGCGAAGGCGGGAACCCAGTGTCGTTGCTCGATCTTCACGCGGAACCCCAACGCCGCCGGGTTCCCGCTTTCCCGGGAACGACGAACAGAGATGTTGCGTAACCGCATGTCTGCCGCGATGGCGCGTTGCTCCGACTTATGAGAAAGATCATTTCGTCGTCCCGGCGCAGGCCGGGACCCAAGTTGCTCTTCGAGCATACGAACACGAACTTGGGCCCCGGCCTTCG
>CAZZWS010000097.1:9906-14091 GCA_964657795.1 Beijerinckiaceae bacterium | reverse complement strand
GCCGCGGCGCCGGGGTGCGGCCGGCTCGCGGGCAGCGCGAGCGCGAGGCCGAGCGCCGCGGCGAGCGCCGTGCCCAGCGCCGACATCGCCAGCGTCTGCCACGTGGCTTCGACGACCTGCTTCACGAACGCGGGCCGCGTGTCCGGCGGAAAGAACTCGCCGACGAAGCGGGCCATGGCCGCGATGGCGTCACGCGAGAAGAACTGCGCCCATTGCAGGTCGAGCGACACGAAGCTCGCGACGACCAGGGCCGTCAGCGCCACGGCGAACCAGCAGCCGCGACAGCGCGCGGCGATCGATGGCCGATGCACGTCCGCCGTCATGCGAGATGCCGCCGCAGCCACGTGCTGACGACATCGGCCGCCGCGACCAGCCCGAAGAACACGATCAGCATCGTCGCGACCTCGCCGCCGGCGAACATCTTCAGCGAGCCGTCGAGCAGCTGCCCCAGCCCGCCGGCGCCGACGAAGCCGAGAACCACCGACGAGCGCACCGCGCATTCCCAGCGATAGACGCTGTACGAGATCAGCTCGCCCGCGTTCTGCGGCAGCAGGCCGAACCAGAACGCCTGCAGCCGGCCGCAACCGTTCCGCAGCAGCGTCCGCGAGACGTGGGGCGAGCCGCTTTCGAGGATCTCGCCGTAGACCTTGCCGAGCATGCCGCCGTAGGTCAGGCCGATCGCCAGCACGCCCGCGGTCGGGCCGAGGCCGACGACGCGCACGAAGACCAGCGCCCACACCAGTTCCGGGATCGACCGCAGCACGATCAGCAACGCGCGGACCGCCTGACGCACGAACGACGGCCACGGCGCCATCGCGCCACTCAACGCGGAGATCGACAGCACGCGCGTGGAGACGACGGTCATCGGCACGGCGAACGCCAGCGCGAGCGTCATGCCGGCGGTCGCCATCGCGACGGTCCGCCACGTCTCGCGCGCGACGAGGCGCAGGAAGTCGGGCTCGACGTCGGGTGGCAGGAAGCTCGCGAGAAACGTGCGCGTGACCGCGAAGCTGCGCGCGTCGAACAGACGACCCGGATGGAATTCGGTGGCCACGACGAGCGGCCACAGCAACACCAGCATCGCGCCGGTCCACAGCACGCGGCTGGTCCAGGCCGGGTCGCGCAGAGGTCCGGACGACGGAGCCGCGTCGTGACCCGACGCACGGCTCATCGACACATCATCGCGCCGGTACCGGCCCGCTCCTGCCGCACGTCCGGCGGCGCGGACGTTGGCCGATCGACCGCGACGCCGTCCTGCGCGTACAGGCGCGCGAGATGATCCCCGCTCACCTGGGCTGCGGGCAGGTCGAAGGCGATGCGCCCGTCGCGCAGGCCGACGATGCGCGGGAACGCGGCGAGCGCCGCGTCGACCTGATGCAGCGTCGTGATCAGCGTGACGCCCCGTTCCCGCGCGCTGTCGGTCAACGCGGCCAGGGCCTGATCGGCGCGGGTCGGGTCCAGCGACGACAACGGCTCGTCGACCAGCCACAGCCGCGCCGGCGTGACCAGCGCGCGCGCGAGGCCGACGCGCTGACGCTCGCCGCCGGACAGTCGATCGACGCGTTCGAAGAGCTTGTCGGCGAGGTCGAAGCGGGCCAGCGCGTCGCGCGCTGCCGGGATGTCGGTCGGATGGAACAGCGAGCGCAGGCTGGCCCACGCGCCCATCGTGGGCAGCCGTCCCGCGAGCACCGCCGTCACGACCCGCTGACGCGGCGGCAGCGGCGGCACCTGCGGCGCGAGGAACAGCGTGCCGCGCAGACGCTGCAGCGCACGGGTCGACAGGTCCCACGGCGAACGCGCATCGAACCGGAACGTGCCCGACACGGGGCGCTGCGCACAGGCCAGCAACTGCAGCAGCGTGGTCTTGCCCGCGCCCGACGGTCCGATGACCGCGATGTGCTCGCCGTCGCGTACCGCCAGGTCGAGTTCGCGCAACGCATGGCCGTCATTGCCACGTGTCGAACCGGAATCGTAACGTGTGCTTACGATCTCGAGAGTCAACGCCATCGATGGATCAGAGCAGACCCGCGCTGCGCGCCGCCGTCTCGATCTCCCGATAGTTCTCCGCACGCGTCGGGATGAAGCGGCTCGCGCGCTGCAGGTCGAGGATCTCCTTGCCCTGGGCGTCGTCGGGCTTAAGGTCGAGGAAGGCCTGCGTGAGCTTCTCGCGCAACGTCGCCGGCAGGTCGGCGTGCACGCTCCAGTTGTAGTCGTGGAACGGCGGCGTGGTGAAGAACACCCGCAGCTTGGGATCGACCTTCTTGTCGGCCACGAACTTGTCCCAGACCGAGATGTTGAGCGCGCCCGCATCGACCTTGCCGGCCGCGACCGCGGCGATGGTCGCGTCGTGCGCGCCGCTGTAGGACACGCGATGGATATCGCGTTCGGGCTCGAGACCCGCGGCGAGAAGCGCGTTCCGCGGCATCAGGTGGCCCGACGTCGAGCTCTGCGCGCCGAAGCTGAAGTCCTTGCCCTTCAGGTCCGCGAGCTTCGTGATCGCCGGGTCGGTGGTGATGAAGACCGAACGAAAGGTCGCATCCTCGGCCCGCTGCACGATCGGAATGACCTTGCCGCCGGAGCGCGCGTTGGCCTGCACGAACGTGAAGCCGCCGAACCATGCCAGGTCGACCTTGCGGTTCACCAGCGCCTCGACCGCCGCGGCGTAGTCGGTGACCGGCGTGAACTCCACCTTCATGCCGAGCCGCGTCTCCAGGTACTTGACGAGCGGCGCCGCCTTCCGCGCGAGTTCCGTCGGCGACTCGTCGGGGATGGCGGTGATGCGGAAGACGGTCTGCGCGAAGGCCGGCGTGACGGCGACGACGAGCGCGGCGAGCAGCAGGGTACGAAGGCGTGGGATGAGGTTCATGTCCGGAAGGAGAAGGATGCGTCGCGCCCGAAGCGGCGCCGGCGGAACTTTAACCGGATCAGCGCGCGGGTCAGCGCGCGGATCGGCGGCGACAGCTGCGGAAGCCCGCGGGCACGTCGTTGCGATCGGCCGGAAAGAAGTTGCGATAGCGCGGATGGCGCATGCGCGGCTGCGTCATGAACGAGGCGCCGCGCAGCACAACTCGGGTCCCGAACCACGGCGCCGAGTAATCGCGATAGGGATGCGCGACGAAGCCGGGATAAGGCGCGAAGTCGCTGGCCGTCCATTCCCACACTTCGCCCCACGCGAACGCGTCGGGCCGCTCGACGGCGCCGCGTTCCCATTCGGCTTCCGTCGGCAGGCGTCGTCCGGCCCAGGCGCACCAGGCTTCGGCCTCGAAGCGCGTGAGGTGGCAGGCGGCTTCGGCGGGATCGAGCGACGTCCACGCGCCGTCTAGCGAACGCTGCCAGCCGATGCCCGCGCGACGCAGGTAGCGCGGCCCGCTCGGACGTCCGGCGGCCAACCATGCCCGCCCCGCATCGCTCCACCAGGTCGGGTCGCGATAGCCGCCGGCGTCGACGAACGGCAGGTACTCGGCCCAGCGCACGACACGCGCATCGATCTCCGTGTCGGGCAATGCGACCCCGTGCCGGCCGAGTTCGTTGTCGAACGCGAAGCCCTGGTCGTCGTGACCGAGCGTCCACGTGCGGGCGTCGAAGCGCAACGCGGGGTTCGCGTCGTTGAGAGGCTTGGGCCGCCATCGCGATGCGAGCGAACGATCGAGTGCGATGCCGAGATGCCTCGCGGTGTAGAGCCCCGCCTCGTGATGCATGTCCTCGTGCGCGAGCACGAGTCGATGGAAGTAGAGCGAATGGTCGTCGTCGCCGTCCAGCGCCGCCAACGTCCGATCGAGTTGCCGCGCGAGATCGTCGCGCGTGCCGGCCGCATCCGGCAGCGGCAGCGACCCGCGCGTCGCATGCGCCACGCGGCTCGAGTCGTAGAGCGCATCGGCGTCGGCACGGACGCCCGGCCGACGGGGCGCGTCGGGATCGGCCGAGAAGCCGAGCGCGCGCTGCGGGTTGCGACTCACCCAGAACTCCTGAAACCAGCCGAGATGACCGAGCTCCCACAGCGGCGGATTGATGGTCTCGCGGTACGGCACGACGAGACGGTCGGTCGCTCGCTCGACGGCCGCGAACGTCGCGAGCGTATCGGCGCGGCTCGCGAGCAAGGCAGCGGCGAGCGCCTCCGCGTCGGCCGTGCGGAAACTCGCGTCCGTGTCGGCGATCGTCCCGTCTGCGTTCATGTCGCTGCGTTCA
>CAZZWS010000097.1:0-9896 GCA_964657795.1 Beijerinckiaceae bacterium | reverse complement strand
ACGTCCGCGCGCTACGCTCGCACGGTGAAGCCCCTGTCCCCGCGCCTGCTCCGCATCGTCCTGGTCACTCCCGCGCTCGCCGACGCCAACAACGGAAACTGGCAGACCGCGCAGCGCTGGGCACGAATGCTGTCGAAAGCTTACCGCGTGCGCCTCGCGACCGAGTGGCACGATGGCGAGGGCGAGGGCGAGGGCGACGACGATCTGCTGATCGCCCTGCACGCGCGGCGTTCGGCCGCCTCGATCGCGCGCTGGAAGGCCGCCCGTCCCGCGGCGCCGGCCGTCCTCGTCCTCACCGGCACCGATCTCTATCGCGACATCGTCCACGACCCGGCCGCCCAGGCCGCGCTCGCACACGCCGATCGCCTCGTCGTGCTCAACGCGCTCGGCGCGAACGCGCTGCCGGCCGCGCTGCGGACGAAAGTCGAGGTGGTCCTGCAATCGGCCACGACCCGCAGGCCGCTCGCGAAGTCTCCGCATCGACTGCGCGCGCTGATGGTCGGCCACCTGCGCGAAGAGAAGTCGCCCCGGACCCTGTTCGACGCGGTCCGGTCGCTCGCCGATCGTCGCGACCTGTACTTCGATCACGTCGGCGCCGCGCTCGATGCCACGCTCGGGTCCGAGGCCGGCGCGCTGATGAAGGCAGCTCCGCGCTACCGCTGGCTGGCCGGTCGACCCCATGCCGAAGTGCGTGCTCGCATCCAGCGCGCGCACGTGCTGATCCATCCGAGCCGCATCGAAGGCGGCGCGCACGTCGTCATCGAGGCCCTGCGCAGCGGCACCGTCGTCCTCGCGTCGGACATCCCCGGGAACGTCGGCCTGCTCGGCGACGCGTACGCCGGCACGTTCCCGGTCGGAGACCACGTGGCCCTCGCCCACGCGGTCGCGCGCCTGCGCGACGACCCGGCTATGCTGCCGCTGCTCCAACGCCAGTGCGCCGCCCGTTGCGACGCTTTCGCCCCCGCCCGCGAATCGGCCACGCTCCACGCGCTGATCGACCGGGCGCTGCATCCGTCTACCTGAGATCGAGACCATGAACGCTCCGCTGCCGGATCCCGTCGAACCCCGCCTCACGTCGCTGTCGCATGGCGGCGGCTGCGGCTGCAAGATCGCGCCGGGCGTGCTGTCGGAGATCCTCAAGGGCTCGGCGACGGCGTTGGCCAACTTCGCCATGCCGCCCGAGCTGATGGTCGGCATCGAGACCGCCGACGACGCCGCGGTCTACAGGCTCAACGACACGCAGGCGCTGATCGCCACGACCGACTTCTTCATGCCGATCGTCGACGACCCGTACGAATTCGGCCGCATCGCCGCGACGAACGCCATCAGCGACGTCTACGCGATGGGCGGCCGGCCGATCCTCGCGCTGGCGCTGGTCGGCATGCCGATCGACGTGCTGTCGACGAAGACCATCGGCCGCGTCCTCGAAGGCGGTGCGTCGGTCTGTGCCGCGGCCGGCATCCCGATCGCGGGCGGCCACACCATCGACTCGGTCGAGGCAATCTACGGCCTCGTCGCGCTCGGCCTCGTGCACCCCGATCACGTCAAGCGAAACGCGGATGCGCGGCCCGGCGACCTGCTGATCCTCGGCAAGCCGATCGGCATCGGCGTGCTGTCGGCCGCGTTGAAGCAGGGAAGACTCGACGACGCCGGCTACGCGCGAATGATCGCCTGCACGACCCAGCTCAACACGCCGGGCCCCGATCTGGCTGCATTGCCAGGTGTGCATGCGCTCACTGACGTCACCGGCTTCGGCCTCGCGGGCCATGCGCTGGAGATGGCGCGGGGCGCGCGTTGCGACGTCGAACTCGACTGGGCGGCCGTGCCGTTGCTGCCCGGCGCGCGCGATCTCGCCGTGCGGGGTTTCGTGACCGGGGCGTCGGGTCGCAACTGGGCGGGTTACGGGAAGGACGTGCGGCTGCCCGCGACGATCGCCGCCGAAGACCAGGCCTTGCTGTCCGATCCGCAGACCAGCGGCGGCCTGCTCGTGTCGTGCGCGCCCGACGCGCGCGACGCCGTCCTCGCCACGTTCGCCAGCCACGGGTTCGACGGCGCCGCGGTGATCGGACGGATCGGATCGCACAGCGACCAACCGACGCTGGTCGTGCGCTGAGGGTCGCCTTCGTTCCCGCGACGGCGGGAACGACGAGCGAAGCGTTCCTGCGCCCCGTGCCGCTGTCCCCGCTTCGGATCGCCGTAGCGCAGATTTGCGTTTCGGGAGATTCATCCTCAAGCTGATCAAATCGGAGCCGATGATGGAGAGACGGCTCCTTTTCGGACGTCGACAACGCGGCCATCACGCCCTTTCGCCATGTTCAGCCCGGCCCCTCTTCCCGGCAACGAAGCCCTGCGGCTCTCGGTGCTTCGCGCGCTCAACGTGCTCGACAGCGAGCCCGAAAGCATTTTCGATTCGCTGGCGAGCAGTGCGGCCGCTTTGTGCGAAGCGCCGATCGCGCTGGTGAGTCTGGTCGATGAGAACAGGCAGTGGTTCAAGGCTGCGGTCGGCTTCGACGGCCCCTCGGAATTGCCGCGCGACACCTCGTTCTGCGCGCACGTCGTGGCGGCCGGCGAATTGATGGAGATCCCGGATGCTGCACGGGATCCTCGTTTCGCTCGCAATCCGCTGGTCACCGGCCCCATGAACATCCAGTTCTACGCCGGCGCTCCGATCCTCGTGGCCGACGGTCTGACGCTCGGGTCGTTGTGCGTCATCGACCTCATCCCCCGGAAGCTCGACGAACAACAGCTGCTCGCGCTGCGGCAGCTCGCAGGCGTCGCCGCGCGCGGACTCGAATCGCGCGCGACCGCGTTGAAAGCCGTGTCGTTCTTCGAGCACGCGATGAGCGAACTCGCGATGGAGCGAGAATTCCTCGAAGTCACGCTCAACTCGATCGTCGATGCGGTCATCACCACCGACCCCGACGGACGCGTGCAATGGATGAATCCCGCGGCCGAACGCGTGACCGGATGGCCGGTGATCGAGGCCATCGGCCACCCCATCTCGACGGTCTTCGTCGTGTTCGACGAGACGACACGGACGAGCGCCGCGAGCCCGGTCGAACAGTGCCTCGGCCGCGCGCCGAACGACCAGACGAGCGGGCACCTCATGCTGGTGGCGCGGACCGGCCATGAGTTCGGCATCGAGTGCGCCGCCTCGGCGATCCGCGAAGCCGATGGGCGCGTGCTCGGCGCCGTGCTCACGTTCCACGACGTGTCCGAGCAGCGACGGCTCAATCTCGAGCTGAGCCACCAGGCCTTGCACGACGGCCTGACCGGCCTGCCGAACCGTGCCGCGTTCGAGGCCGCCGCCGCCGGGTTGCTCGCGAGCAGCGTGGCGGACCGCGCGTCGCACATGCTCATGTACATCGACCTGGACCAGTTCAAGCTGGTCAACGACGCGTGCGGACATGCGGCCGGCGACCAGTTGCTGCGCCAGATCGGCGGCATCGTGCGGACATCGGTCCGCGGCAAGGACATCCTGGCCCGCCTCGGCGGCGACGAGTTCGGACTGCTGCTCCAGGACTGCGACCTGAACCGTGCCGAAGGCGTCGCGCAGAAGATCTGCGACCAGCTCGACGACTTCCGTTTCGTCTACGAAGGCCGCCGCTTCCGGGTCGGCGCGAGCATCGGCCTGGTGCCGCTCGGGCCGCGCTGGCCCAACGTCGCGGCCGCGCTGCAGGCCGCCGACGCCTCGTGCTACGCGGCCAAGGAAGCGGGACGCAATCGGGTCCACACCTGGCGCGACTCGGACACGGCGCTCGAGACCAGGCTCGGCGAGATGCGCTGGGTCAGCCGCATCGAACTGGCACTCGACGAGGACCGCTTCGAGCTGCACGGGCAACGCATCTCGCCGATCACCACGGGCCTGCCCGGCCTGCACTTCGAGGTGCTGCTGCGGATGCGCGAGACGGACGACGCGCTCACGCTGCCCGGCGCGTTCCTGCCGATCGCGGAACGCTTCCACCTGGCCACGCGCATCGACCGCTGGGTCGTCGCGCGATCGTTCGAATGGATGACGCGGGCCGCGCAGAGCGGCATCGACGTCGAGATGATGGCCATCAACCTGTCGGGCCAGACGCTCGGCGATCGCGCGTTCCACCACGACATCGTCGAAATGATCGCGCGCGCCCCGTTCGACGTCAGCCGTCTCTGCCTGGAGATCACCGAAACCGCCGCGATCACGCATCTGTCCGAGGCCCGCGCGCTGATCGACGACGTCCGGGCGTTCGGCGTCAAGGTCGCGCTCGACGACTTCGGTGCGGGCGCGTCGTCGTTCGGCTATCTGCGATCGCTGCCGGTCGACTTCCTGAAGATCGACGGCCACTTCATCACCAACCTGTTGGCCGACGAGCTCGACCACGCCGCGGTCCGCTGCTTCTGCGAAGTGGCGAAGGTGATGGGCGTGAAGACCATCGCCGAATTCGTCGAACAGGATGCCGTCCGCGACGAACTGCGCGCGATCGGCGTCGACATGGCGCAGGGCTATCTGATCCACGAGCCCGAGCCGCTCGACCGGCTGTTGTCGAACGGCGCGTCGTTCGGTGCGGCGTTCGCCACGACCGAACTGGTCCGCAACCCGATGACCCGCGACCACCCGGTCATGGAGATCGTCGTTCACGTGGCCAACCCGAACCGGCTCGACCTCTGCAACCACGCGGACGTGCTGCTGTGGGCCGACGACCTGTCGATCTCGGTGAAGCGACTGCGCGAGGTCGTCGCCAAGGTCGGGCCGATGCGCGCCGCGGTGCGTTCCTACATGAAGGTGGAGCAGGTAGGAACGCCGAGCGAGCCCTGACGAGCGGGTCTCACACGTTGGACGACATCGAGGCCGACGCGCTGCACCTCCCCAAGTCTCGCGTCCTCGTTCAGCCGCGCCTGCGCCGCTTCACGCCGCCGAGCAGCGCGACCACGCCGACGCCGAACAGCGCCACGCTCGAGGGCTCCGGCACGCCCAGCGCCGCAATGAAGCCGTTGGCCCACAAAGCCTGCACGGTCTCGGTCGGATGGATCGAATCCCAGTACGCGAACGAATTGATGTTGACGGCGTTGGGACCGCACTGGAGCGAGGTCGCGGCCGACAGCGGCGTGTTGGTGTAGCAACGATCGGTGGTGTTGGTGATGCCGTACGAAGCCGCGTTGGCGAGCAGGTTCGTGTTGAAGCCGTAGAGATCGAACTGCGTGAGCTTCACGCCCGTCGGCAACGCCAGCGACGCGAGACCGCTCATCAGCATCGAGTCGTACAGCTGGCTGAACGTGGTGGCCGAAGCGGCCAGCGTGGGATTGTCCTGCGCGAACTCCGGAATGACGCCGACGTTCGGCACGTTGACGATGAAGAAATTCTTCGCGCCGTAGGCCATCAGCGCCTGGATCGACGCCAGCTCCGCCTGCACGCCGTTCGCGACCGCGGCGCTTCCCGTGCCCTGCAGCGCGGCGTTGCGGACATCGTTGCCGCCGATGTCGATGACGTAGAGCGCATTCGGATCGGCCGCGCCGTTGGTGTGCGCCCCGAAGGCCGCGACCTGGAACGGCAGGTTGATGCCGGGCACGCCACCGACCGGCGCGGCGGCCGCGGTCGCCGCCGCGGTCGCGTAGTTGTTGCCGGACACGAAGGACGGACCGAACAGGTTGCTCACGTCCCTGAACCCGGTCAGCCACAGCGACGGGTTGTAGCCGAGGCCGAGTTGCGTCGCGAGCAGCTGCGCCGCGACCGGCCCGTTGGTGAAGCTGTCGTGATAGCTCGGCGGGTTCGGGAAGTTGGTGTGATAGAGACCTTCCGCCAGATTGCCGTTGTCCGACAGGCTGTCGCCGAACACGTATTCGGCGCTGTACGGACCGGCCTGCGCGACCAGGCTCGCGCCGAGCAGCAGCGACGCGCCGAGGGCTCGTACCGCGCGGCGGGTCAGCTTCGAACGGGGCGTCGACGAGTCGATAACGAGGGGACGAAGGGCGGTGCTTGCGTGATGCGGGTGATCCATGTCTCGCTCCGAATATTATGTGGGTCGGCAGGTGTGCCTGCCGCCTTCGCGCCCGCAAGGCCGTGGACTCCGTTCATCCGTCGCCTGCGTGGCGCGAGTGCCGGATGTCCTGGCCTTGCCGGTCGAATCGAATCCCCGTCTCGCCTGTGGCTGGACGGCGACCCGGGAAGCGCGGGCGAAGCACGATCCGCGCCCGGAAACGCTTTGCCCGGCGAATCAGCGACATAGCGCGTCACGGCCCGAAGTCGTTGCCACGAGCTGTCAGGAATTTCGACAGGCCGCCGTCCCGTCGTGGGCAGCAATCGACAACCCGGAGACCCCCGCGCGCCGACCTCAGACGATCGAGCGAGCCCTGAGATCCGCGATCCGCGCGGCGTCGTAGCCGAGGTCCGCGAGGATCGCGTCGGTGTGCTCGCCGGTCATCGGCGGCCGCCGCCGCTCGACCGGCGCGGTCACGCTCATCCACAACGGCACGGCCACGATCGGCGCCGGTGCCGCGAGGCCCGGGTAGTCGGTGTCCTGCAGCAGCCCGAGCGCCGCGACCTGCGGATGATCGAGCACCTGCTGCGGTGACAGGACGGGCCCGCACGGGATCATCGCGTCGCCGAGGATGCGAACGATGTCGTCGCTGTCGCGCGTTGCGCACCAGCGCTGCATGCGTGCGCTGACGACGGCGCCATGCTCGCCGCGCAGGTCGTCGGTGGCGAAGCGTGGATCGGCGAGCCAGTCGGGATCGTCGATCGTGTCGTCCGCCGCCATCAGCCGCACCCAGCGGCGGTACAGCGGCTGGCCCACGACCGACACGAGGACGAAGCCGTCACGCGATCGATAGATGTCCGACGGCCCCGAAATCTGGCTGCGATTGCCCGTCGGCACGCGGTTGGGCCGCGCGACCGCCTGCTCGATCAGCGGCCCGTTGTTGATCGCCAGCGCCGTCGCGAGCAGCGCGCCCGAAACGCATTGGCCCTCGCCGGTCCGCGCGCGCTGCATCAGCGCGGCGAGCGTGCCGAACGCGCAATGCGTCGCAGTCCCGAAATCGACCCAGTTCACCAGGGCACGGTACGGCTCGTCGGGCTGCCCGGTCATGTAGACCGCACCCGACATCACCTGCCCGACGCCATCGAAGCCGACCTGATGGCTCATCGGGCCGGTCGCCCCGAACGCCGTGTTGGTGACGACGATGATGTCCGGGCGGTAGCCCCGCAGCGTCTCGTAGTCGAGTCCCATCGCCTGCAACGTGGCCTCGGGCAGGTTGGCGATGACGACGTCGGCCGTCCTGACGAGCTGCTCGACGATCGTTCGGCCGTCGGGCGATGCGGGGTCGAGCGTCATCGACCGCTTGTTGCGATTCATCTGCAGGAAGAGCGCGCCGACGCCCCCGCCGACCTGCGCCGGAAACCGGTCCTCGCTGCCGCCGCGCTTCTCGATGCGGATCACGTCGGCGCCGTATTCGGCCAGCATCGCCGCGCAGTAGGGGCCGGCGATGTAGCGGCCGAAGTCGAGGACACGGATGTCGTGGAGCAATGGGAGGGTCGGCGAGGTCATCCGTGAATTATGGGCGGCTGCGATTCGACGAAGTGGTGGTGCCATGCCGACAAGCGTTTCGGTCGGCCGGCGACCGCGAGGCCGCGCATCGACACGGCATGCTGCGACGTCCCATGCCTCGCTCTCCTCGTCCCCCGTCCACCGCCGTCGCCTGGCAAGGCCGCGCGAAGGCGATCCTGCGCGACACGTTCGGCATCGCGCGGCTGCGCGAGGGCCAGGCCGATGTCATCGGTCGCGTGATGGCAGGCCGCGACACGCTCGCGATCATGCCGACCGGCGCCGGCAAGTCGCTGTGCTATCAGCTACCCGCGCTGATGCTGCCGGGTCGCACGATCGTGATCTCGCCGCTGATCGCGTTGATGAAGGACCAGTGCGACAAGCTGCGCGCGCTCGGCGTCGCGGCGGTGCAGTTCAACAGCGCGATGCCGGCTGACGAGTTGCGTGCCGCCGAGGCCGCGCTGGCCGACGGCAGCGCGAGGATCGTCTTCACGACGCCGGAACGACTGGCGGACGCGGACTTCCGCCGCCTGCTCTCGCCTCGTGGATGTCATCCCGGCGAAGGGCGGGACCCGGGTTTCGGCACGAGCCTGCTGGTCGTCGACGAAGCGCACTGCATCTCGCAATGGGGCCACGATTTCCGGCCGAGCTTCCTCGACGTCGGCCGTGCGCTCGAGGACCTCGACCGGCCGACGCTGCTCGCGCTGACCGCGACCGCGAGCGACGATGCCGCCGACGACATCGCCACGCAGCTCGGCATGCGCGACCTCGGCCGCGTCGTGACCGGCATCTATCGCGACAACCTCGCGTTCTCGGTCCGGCATTTCGACCACGAGGACGACAAGCGCGCGGCGCTGGTCGCGCTGGTTGCCGACGAGCCGGGACCGGTCATCGTCTACGCGTCGACGATCCTCGCGGTCGAAGCCGTGTACGAGGCGCTGCAGGCGCGCGGCGAATCGGTCGCCCGCTACCACGGCCGGCTGCCGGCGAAGGAACGCAGGGCGCAGCAGGAAGCGTTCATGCGGGGCGACCTGCGCGTGATGGTCGCGACGAACGCGTTCGGCCTCGGCATCGACCGCGCCGACGTGCGCCTCGTGCTGCACGACCAGATGCCCGGCGGGCTCGACGCGTACTACCAGGAGGCAGGCCGTGCGGGTCGCGACGGCGGGCCGGCGCGCTGCGTGCTGTTGTGGCTGCAGAAGGACAAGGCGATCCAGAGCTTCTTCCTCGCGGGTCGTTATCCAACGCTGGGCGACGTGCAGGCGGTGCATGCGAAGCTGTCCGAGGACCCGACCGATGGAACGGCATGGACCCTCGAGTCGCTGCGCGCGTCACTCGATCGCCCGCGCTCGAAAGTCCAGGTCGCGCTCGCGCTGCTGCGTCAGGAGCGGCTCGTCGAACAGGGTCGCGACGGCACGCTCGAGGTGCTCGTGCGCGAAGCCGACGAGGCGACGATCGAGCGCCTGGTTACGCGCTACGCCGACAAGCGCGAGCACGACCGCGACGCGCTGGAACAGATGGTCTTCTACGGACAGACGGGGCAGTGTCGATGGCACGTGCTGCTGGCACATTTCGACGAGGACGTGACGTTCGACCGGTGCGGGCATTGCGACAACTGTCGGCGCATGGGTCGGTGCGAGGCGCGGGATGAACGGCGGGCGGCGGCGGACGCGGTGGTCCGCGACGAGCCCGCGCTGCGCGTACCCAACGTGCCGCGTGCGGCGCCACTGCCGGCGACGGTCGGACGCGGCGAGCAGGTCACGGTGAAGCGGTATGGACGCGGCGTGGTGGTCGACGCGGATGCGGAGCGCGTGACGGTGGAGTTTCCGAACGGGGCGCGGCGGTGTTTTCTGGCGGCGTTCGTGATGCGAAAAACGCAGCGCGCGCCTTCGCCAGCAAAGGCTTGAACGACGCATCACCGTCACGACAGATCGTGAACGTGTATAGATTGCGGGATCACCGCAAACAAGAAAGCATCGTATGCGCAACGCGTCATGGCTCGTCCTGCTGTCGCTGGCATCGCCCCCGGTCTTCGCGCAGGAGAAGATGATCGAGCCCGGCCTCTACGAAGTCGTCACGAAGTCGGGCAAGAGTCCGCCTGACACGTCCCGCATCTGCCTGAACGCCAAGGACATCGTCAAGAGTCTCCGCCCCGACCTGGCCGAGAACTGCAAGCAGGACCGCGCCGTCATCGCCGACGGCAAGCTGGAGTTTGTGACGACCTGCCCCGACACGACGATGACGATGACCGGCACGTACACGCCGACCAGCTACGTCATCGACGGCAAGGTCGTGGTGAAGGGCAACGGCGACGACGACCCGATGACGATCGAGTCGCACATCACGGCGAAGCGGATCGCGGAGACCTGCAAGGCGGGG
>CAZZWS010000096.1:11634-14214 GCA_964657795.1 Beijerinckiaceae bacterium | reverse complement strand
CAGGGGGACATACGCCTTCCCCCTCCTCAATCATTTCCGTGACGATTCAAGAAAGTAACTGGCATCGAAGGAAGACATACGCCTTCCGCTCCTTCAGTTACTTCCTCGAAGGTTCAAGAAAGTAACCGAAAGACACAACCCCATCCCAATCAAGCCTTATAAAACAAATAATCCGCCGCATACCGAACCTGCTTCTTCGTACCGACCGCCGCCGCCACGCACGGTTCGGCAGGCGCCACGCCGCCCTTCGTCGCGATCCGCTGCACGTAAGTCGTCCCCACCATCGTTCCGGGTCCCGTCGCCGGCATCGTCTGCACGAGCTGCCAGGGAATGTTGCCTGCCTCGGGCGCCGGCGTGACTGCGACCTGCTTGCCCGTTACCTTGCTGCCATCGCCATGCTCCCAGGTCGGGCCCCCGTAGTACTTGCCGACGATCGCCTCGTTCTGGTCGCGGAGCACCGCGTCGGGCGACACCAGCACCCAGTCCGTGACACCCGGCGTATCGGCCTTCGCGCGGCACTCGTAGTTGAGCAGACCCGAGCCCTTCAACGTAAAGGCGAGCTGATTGCCGGTCGGTACCGCGATCGCCGCGGGGATCGCTGCGGCGGTCGGGCCGCCCATGCCGCTGCAACCGGCGAGCGAGACGCCCGCGAGGGTGATCGCCGCGACGGACGAGACAAAGCGCTTGGATGATGTCATGTGGATCCTTGAAGAGGTGATCGGACGAACCGCGTGGCCGCTCGTCGAGCGGCACGACGAGTACAACGGCCCGCGTCGATTTCTGGATTCACCGACGTCAAACGAACCGTCATTCGTCGCTTTCATCCACCGACGAAATCCTTCTTCCCGACGGCCACGCCGTTGTGACGCATGATCGCGTATGCGGTCGTGACGTGGAAATAGAAGTTCGGCATCGCCATGTCGTTGAGATAGTCGACGCCCTTCAGCTCCAGCGTGCGGTCGCGCAACTTGAGCGTGATGTCACGCCCCGCACCGGCGTCCACATCCGTCGCGGCCAGACCTTCGACGAACGTCACGATCTTCGCGATGCGGACCTTGAGATCGTCGACCGTCTTCTCTTCGTCGGGAAAGGCGGGCACCGCGACGCCGGCGAGACGGGCCGATGCCCCTTTCGCGAAGTCGCACGCGAGCTGCACCTGCTGGACCAGCGGAAACATGTCCGGATAGAGCCGCGACTGCAGCAGCACCACAGGCTCGACCTTGCGTGCCTCGAGATCCGCGACCATCTTGTCGAGCAGCGAGGAAAGGTTGCGCAGCATGCGCGCGAACACGGGGACCGATACCGCGTGAAGACCGCTGGTCATGGCGACACTCCTCGTTTTTTGTGTGCCCGAATGTAGCAGAGCGTCCGACGCGAACCGCGAGCGGTCGCTGTGCACCGTGCACCGACAAGCGCCTCGGATGTGCACCGACACACGCTCCGTGTCGGCCGAAGGGAAGGTCCGCGTGTGCATCGCCCCACCGCGACGCGAGCGAGTGGCCCAGCTCGTTGCAGGCATCGGCCCATGGGGACACGCGTCCGACGGAAGACAGGGTGACCGCAAATCTGGACAGCCTGGCACGCGTCCTGCTAACAAGACCGAACCTCGTATACCAACTGGTCTTCCGATTGATGGCAGTCGCTGCTGGCACTCCCGCCGACGTCGCCGAAGCTTCCGCCGCAGGGCCGATCTGGATCGCCTACGACGACGCCCTGCGTCCGGTCGGCACCCGCGGCCCGCTCATGGGCAGGCGCCTCGCCGTCAAGGACAACATCGATGTCGCGGGCTTCGCAACCACCGCGGCGTGCCCGGCGTTCGCCTACGCGCCGGCCCGTTCGGCCGCCGTCGTCGAGAAGCTGGAAGCCGCGGGCATGCACGTCGTCGGCAAGACCAACCTCGACCAGTTCGCCTGCGGACTCGTGGGCACGCGCTCCCCTTACGGCCCCGTGCCCAACAGCTTCGACGCCCGCTATGTCAGCGGTGGATCGAGTTCGGGCTCTGCGGTGGCCGTGGCGCACGGCCTCGTGGAGGCCGCGCTCGGCACCGACACCGCCGGCTCGGGCCGCGTGCCCGCGGGCTTCAACAACATCGTCGGGCTGAAGCCCACGCGCGGCCTGATCAGCACGCGCGGCGTCGTCCCCGCGTGTCGGCACATCGATTGCATCTCGATCTTCGCGCCGACGGTGGCCGATGCCGTCGATGTCTTCGTCGCCGCGATCGGGCCCGACGACGAGGACCCGCATTCGCGCAGCCTGCCGCTCGACCGCCGGCCGATGCCAGCCCGCTTCCGCTTCGGCATTCCCGCCGCGCCGCATCTCGAGTTCTTCGGCGACACCCTGTCCGAGGCGGCCTTCATGGAGGCGCTCGACCGGCTTGTCGACCACGGCGGCCAGCAGGGCACGTTCGACTTCGCGCCGCTGATCGAGGTCGCGCAGTCGCTCTACGAAGGCGCGTGGGTCGCCGAACGCTACGCCGCGATCCCCGCTTTCTTCGACGACCACGCCGACGCGATGGACCCGACCGTCCGCGCGATCATCGGCAGCGGGGCGCGCTGGTCGGCCGCCGACCTCTTCGACGCG
>CAZZWS010000096.1:0-11624 GCA_964657795.1 Beijerinckiaceae bacterium | reverse complement strand
CCTCGCCCTGGCCAAACGCGCCGCCTCCTCGCTGTGGGACGCGTTCGACGTGCTGGTCGTGCCGACCGCCCCCACCATCTATCGCATGGCCGACGTGCTCGCGGACCCGGTCGCGCTGAACCGCAACCTCGGCTACTACACCAACTTCGTCAACCTGCTCGACATGGCCGCCATCGCGGTGCCGTCGTCGATCCGCAGCGATGGCCTGCCGTTCGGCATCACGTTGATCGGCCCCGCCGGCAGCGACCTGCGACTCGCCGATCTCGCGCAGCGCTACCACCACGCGACCGGCCTGACCGTCGGCGCGACCGGACGCCCGTTGCCGTCGCCACGGCCGCTCGCACACCCTGAAGTCGCAGGCGCCAGCGTGCGCGTCGCGGTCGTCGGCGCCCACCTGTCGGGACTGCCGCTGAACAGCCAGTTGATTGAACGCGGCGCGCGTCTCGAAGCGACCGTGATGACCGCGCCGGCCTATCGCTTCTTCGCGCTCGCCGGCACCGTGCCGCCGAAGCCCGGCCTGATCCGCGTCGCTCGTGGTGGCGTCGCCATCGAGGCCGAGGTCTGGCAGATGCCGATCGAGCATTACGGCTCGTTCGTGGCGCTGATCCCCGCGCCCCTCGGCATCGGCACCATCGAGCTGGCCGACGGCTCCTCGGTGCAGGGCTTCCTGTGCGAAACGCTCTCGACCGTCGATGCCGAGGACATCAGCCACTTCGGCGGCTGGCGTGCGTTTCGCGCGGTGTCCGCGCAGCCATGACGCCGCGTTCGTCACAGCCCTCGCCCTGACGATCATGACCTTCGGAGCGCCCCCGCCGGATGCCCGCCGCGGGGACGCTTTCGCACCATACGGCGGGCGTGTTGCCACAGGGGATTTGACATGCGCAGAAGAACATTCACCAACACGACGATCGCATCCGCGGTTTCGTACGCATTGCTCTCGATGGGCGCCATCGTCGTCGGCACGGGTGCCAACGCCGCGGACACCATCAAGGTCGGCGTCCTGCATTCGCTGTCGGGCACGATGGCCATCTCCGAGACGTCGCTGAAGGACGTCGCGCTGATGACGATCGACGAGATCAACGCCAAGGGCGGCGTGATGGGCAAGCAGCTCGAAGCCGTCGTCGTCGACCCGGCCTCCAACTGGCCGCTGTTCGCCGAGAAGGCCCGCGGGCTGATCTCGCAGGACAAGGTCGCGGTGGTGTTCGGCTGCTGGACGTCGGTGTCGCGCAAGTCCGTCAACCCGGTCTTCAAGGAACTCAACGGCCTGCTGTTCTATCCGGTCCAGTACGAAGGCGAAGAGCTCGAGAAGAACGTGTTCTACACCGGCGCCGCGCCGAACCAGCAGGCGATCCCGGCCGTCGAGTACCTGATGAGCAAGGAAGGCGGCGGCGCCAAGCGCTGGGTGCTGCTCGGCACCGACTACGTCTACCCGCGCACGACCAACAAGATCCTGCGCGCGTTCCTGAAGTCGAAGGGCGTGGCCGACGACGACATCATGGAGGACTACACGCCCTTCGGTCACAGCGACTACCAGACCATCATCGCGAAGATCAAGACGTTCTCGTCGGCCGGCAAGAAGACCGCGGTCGTGTCGACCATCAACGGCGACTCCAACGTGCCGTTCTACAAGGAACTCGGCAACTCGGGCATCAAGGCGACCGACGTGCCGGTCGTGGCCTTCTCGGTCGGCGAAGAGGAACTGCGTGGCGTCGACACGAAGCCGCTGGTGGGTCAGCTCGCGGCCTGGAACTACTTCGAGTCGATCAAGAACCCGGTCAACACCGAATTCATCAAGAAGTACAAGGCCTATGCCAAGGCCAAGAACCTGCCCAACGCCGACACGGTCGTGACCAACGACCCGATGGAAGCGACCTACGTCGGCATCAACATGTGGAAGCAGGCCGTCGAGAAGGCCAAGTCGACCGACACCGACAAGGTCATCGCGGCGATGGCCGGCCAGACCTTCAAGGCGCCGGACGGCTTCACGATCGAGATGGACCCGAAGAACCATCACCTGCACAAGCCCGTGTTCATCGGCGAGATCCAGCCCGACGGTCAGTTCAAGGTCGTGTGGAAGACGAAGGAGCCGATCAAGGCGCAACCGTGGAGCCCGTACGTCGTCGGCAACGACAAGAAGAAGGACGAGCCGGACGTGGCTGCGAAGTGATGACGACGTCGAAGTCGGCCACCTAATCGAGCGATGAAAATCGACCCTTGGTTCGTCGTTCCCGTGAACGCGGGGACCCAGCGGCGTCAGCTGCACGACGCTGGGTCCCCGCTTTCGCGGGGACGACGGTGGCTCGGTTTCGATGTGAATCCGGCATGGCGATTTGCCTGCCGGACCATTGCACTGCTCTTCGCAATCGCCCCGCTCCTCGCCCACGCCGCACTCGATGCCGACGTCGTCAAGCCCCTCGGCAGCGACGACTCCGACGAGAAGATCGCCGCGATCGCGAAGCTCGGCACGCTCGCCACACCCGAAGCGATCGCGTTGCTGAAGGCCTTGCGCGACGAGACCGTCTACGTCACGAGCGCCGGCCGCGTACTGGTCGTCGACGCCGACTCGAATGCCGTCGACCCCATCACCGACGAGAAACTGCCGCTGCCCGACGGCGCGGACAACATCGTCATCAACAATCGTCTGCGCGGCGCGCTCGACGCCGCCGACTCGGGCCTGCAACTCCTGTCGCCCGACGTCGGCACGCGGCGCAAGGCCGCCCACGCGCTCGAACAGGGTGCGGACCCCGCGCAGTTGCCGCTGCTGCAACGCGTGCTGGCGAAGGAGACCGATAGCGAGACGAAGGACTCGCTGGTGCTGACGTCGTCCACGCTGGCGCTGAAGAGTCCCGATCCGAAGCAGCGACGCGAAGCGGCCGAGCGGCTCGGCGAGAGTTCGAGCGCCGCAGTGCAGCCGCTGTTGGCCGCGCTCGTCGATCCGAAGATCGAACCCGATCCGCAGGTACGTAGCGCCGCCGCCGCATCGCTCGGCTCCGTCAACGGCCGCGTGACCCGTGCCGGCTATCTCGGCAACGCGTTCTACGGCATCAGCCTGGCCAGCATCCTGCTGCTCGCCGCGCTCGGCCTCGCGATCACGTTCGGGCTGATGGGCATCATCAACATGGCGCATGGCGAGCTGCTGATGATCGGCGCGTACTCGACCTATCTCGTGCAGAGCGTCTTCCGCCAGTACTTCCCGGCGGCGATCGAGTGGTACCTGATGGCCGCGGTGCCGGTGTCGTTCATCGTCGCGTCGCTGATCGGCATGGCGCTCGAACGCAGCGTCATCCGCTGGCTCTACGGCCGGCCGCTCGAGACACTGCTCGCGACCTGGGGCATCAGCCTGATCCTGCAGCAGGCGGTGCGCTCGATCTTCGGCGCGCAGAACGTCGAGGTGTCCAACCCGGGCTGGATGTCGGGCGGCATCACGGTCATGGGCGGCGTCGTGCTCGCGTGGAACCGCATCATGATCATCGCGTTCGCGGCGGCGGTCCTGCTGCTGGTGTGGCTGCTGCTCAACAAGACGCGGCTCGGCCTGTTCGTGCGCGCCGTCACGCAGAACCGCCGCATGGCCGATTGCGTGGGCGTGCCGACCGGTCGCGTCGACATGCTGACCTTCGGGCTCGGCAGCGGCATCGCCGGGCTCGGCGGCGTGGCCCTCTCGCAGCTCGGCAACGTCGGACCCGACCTCGGCCAGAGCTACATCGTCGACTCGTTCATGGTCGTCGTGCTGGGCGGCGTCGGCCAGCTCGCGGGCACCGTCATCGCGGCGCTCGGGCTCGGCGAGGTCAACAAGTTCCTCGAACCGGTGGCCGGCGCGGTGCTCGCCAAGATCATCATCCTCGTCGTCATCGTGCTGTTCATCCAGAAGCGGCCGCAGGGTCTCTTCGCGCTCAAGGGACGGAGCGTCGACTGATGGAAGCCATGACAACGCTTCGCGCCCGCAGCTACGCGCCGCCGCGCGCCCGACTCTTCTCGAAGCCGGTGTGGACCGGCCTCGTCGTCGTGACCGTCGTGCTCGCACTGCTGCCGCTCTTCAACGTCTTCCTGCCGAACGACAGTCCGTTGCACGTGTCGTCGTACCTGGTGGCGTTGCTCGGCAAGTTCATGTGCTACGCCATCGCCGCGCTCGCGCTCGACCTCGTGTGGGGTTACACCGGCATCCTGTCGCTCGGCCACGGCCTCTTCTTCGCGCTCGGCGGCTACGCGCACGGCATGTACCTGATGCGCGCGATCGGTCGCGAAGGCGCCTATCAGTCGGACCTGCCCGACTTCATGGTCTTCCTCGACTACAAGAGCTATCCATGGTTCTGGTCGTTCACGGACCACTGGTGGTACGCGATGCTGCTGGTCGTGCTGGTGCCGGGCATCCTCGCGTTCGTGTTTGGCTACTTCGCGTTCCGCTCGCGAATCAAGGGCGTGTACTTCTCGATCATCACGCAGGCGCTCACGTTCGCGGCGATGCTGCTGTTCTTCCGCAACGCGACCGGCTTCGGCGGCAACAACGGCTTCACCGACTTCAAGCGCATCCTCGGCTTTTCGATCACGGCGGCATCGACGCGCGCGGTGCTCTATCTCGTGACGCTCGCGTTCCTGTTCGCCACGCTGGTCGGCGCGCGGATGCTGGTCCGGTCCAAGTTCGGCCGCGTGCTGACCGCGGTGCGCGACGCCGAGAGCCGGTTAATGTTCGTCGGCTACGATCAGCTCTGGTTCAAGCTGTTCGTGTGGACGCTGTCGGCCGTGCTGTGCGGCATCGCCGGCGCGCTCTACGTGCCACAGGTCGGCATCATCAACCCCGGCGAGATGTCGCCGCCGAACTCGATCGAGATGGTGATCTGGGTCGCGACCGGTGGTCGCGGCACGCTGATCGGACCGATCATCGGCGCCGGCGTCGTCAACGGTCTCAAGACCTGGCTGACGACGTCGTTTCCCGAGATCTGGCTGTACGCGCTCGGCTTCGTTTTCGTCGGCGTCACGCTGTTCCTGCCGCAGGGGATCGTGGTCCTGTTCCGCAAGCTGATGAAGGCGAAGAGCGACGACGCCTTCATAGGCCACGCGCCGCTCGTCACCTTGCCGATCGGCGAAGAGGACGTCGTCGAAGCGTCGGTCCGCGACGCCGTACCGAGCCGCCCATGAAGGACGTCATCGGCTATCGGGCCCATCCAGACACCCCCGGCGCGCCTTCCTCGCGCGACGGCGACCCCGGCTACGGCCGCGTCGTCCGCGAAGGCGTCGACACCGCGCACGGGACCATCCTCTATCTCGACGGCATCACGGTCAGCTTCGACGGCTTCAAGGCCCTCAACGCGCTGACGCTCGACATCGCGGTCGGCGAACTGCGCTGCATCATCGGCCCCAACGGTGCCGGCAAGACGACGATGATGGACGTCATCACCGGCAAGACACGACCCGACGGCGGCACGGCGTTCTTCGGCCAGACCATCGACCTGACGAAGCTGTCGGAGCCGCAGATCGCGCGGGCCGGCATCGGCCGGAAGTTCCAGCGGCCTACGGTCTTCGAGAACCACAGCGTCCACGAGAACCTCGAGCTCGCGATGAAGACCGACAAGCGCGTGTGGCCGACCTTGCGCGCGAAGCTGAACGGCTCGCAACGCGACGCGGTCGACGCGATGCTCGAGCTGATCCGCCTGCAGGACGCCGCCGTGCGACCGGCCGGGCTGCTCTCGCACGGCCAGAAGCAGTGGCTCGAGATCGGCATGCTGCTGATGCAGGAGCCGCAGCTGCTGCTGCTCGACGAGCCGGTGGCCGGCATGACCGACAGCGAGACCGAGCGCACGGCCGAATTGCTCAACGAGCTGCGCGGCAAGCATTCGATGATGGTGGTCGAGCACGATATGGACTTCGTGACGGCCATCGCCGGCGACAACAAGGTGACGGTGCTGCACGAAGGCTCGGTGCTGGCCGAAGGAAAGATGCACGAGGTGCAGGCGCACGAGCGGGTGATCGAGGTCTATCTGGGACGATGAGAGCTCTCACGCGCGAAGCGCTGACTTTGTCATCCCGGCGCAGGGCGGGACCCGATTTTCGATTGATCTTCAACACAAATCAGGTCCCGGCCTGCGCCGGGATGACATGATCAGATGCTGACCGTCACCAACATCAACCAGCACTACGGCGGCAGCCACACGCTGCGCGGCGTGTCGATCGCGGCCGAGAAGGGACGCGTCACCGCCCTCCTCGGCCGCAACGGCGTCGGCAAGACCACGCTGCTGAAATGCATGATGGGCGTGTTGCCGGTGACCAGCGGCAGCATCGTCTTCGACGGTGTCGACATCACGCGGATGTCGCCGCACGTCCGCGCGGCGCGGGGCATCGCGTACGTGCCGCAGGGCCGCGAGATCTTTCCGCGCCTCACCGTCGAGGAGAACATCCTGATGGGCATGGCCACCAAGCCGTCACGGTCTTCGAAGCAGATCAAGGCCGAGGTCTTCGAACTGTTCCCGGTGCTGAAGGAGATGACGGGACGACGCGGCGGCGACCTCTCCGGCGGCCAGCAGCAGCAGCTCGCGATCGCGCGGGCCATGGTCGCGGACCCGAAGCTGATCATCCTCGACGAGCCCACCGAAGGCATCCAGCCGTCGATCATCAAGGACATCGAACGCGTCATCCGGCTGCTGCGGGAACGCGGCGACATGGCGATCGTGCTGTGCGAGCAGTACTTCGACTTCGCGCGCGCGTTGGCCGATCAGTTCGTGGTGATGTCGCGCGGCACGGTCGTGCGAGCGGGCGACCGCGTGGAGATGGAAGGCGACGACGTCAGGGACCTGCTGGCGGTGTGACGACGGACGGAACGTCGCGCGCCGCTGCCCACGCCCTGTCCCCCGGTCTCCATGTTCAGCAAGGTCCTGATCGCCACCCGCGGAGAAATCGCTGTCCGCATCGCGCGCTCCCTGAGAAAGATGGGCGTGCCGAGCGTGGTCATCCATTGCGATGCCGACCGCGACAGCGCGCACGTCACCGCGGCCGAAGAGGCCGTCGCGATCGGCGCCGCGGCGCCCTCGGCAAGCCATCTCGACGGCGCCCGCATCCTCGCCGAAGCGGTACGACTCGGCGTCGACGCGATCATGCCGGGCTATGGCTTCCTCTCCGAGAACGCGGCGTTCGCCGAAGCCTGCGAAGCCGCGGGCATCGCGTTCACCGGGCCGACGCCGGACCAGATGCGGCGCTTCGGTCTCAAGCACTCGGCCCGCGCGATCGCCGAGGCTGCGGGCGTGCCGCTCGCACCCGGTACCGGCCTGCTGCGCGACCTCGACGAGGCCCTCGCCGCGGCGCGGGGCATCGGCTTCCCGTCGCTGCTGAAGAGCACCGCGGGCGGTGGCGGCATCGGCCTGCGCCGTTGCGACGATGAAGCCCAACTGATCGCCGCGTTCGAGTCGGGCACGCGCTCGCGACCCCGCGCGTGTCGGGCATCGCGACCAACCTCGACTGCCCGCAGGCCATCGTCGCGACACCGTCGTCGATCGAGCCGCGGCGGACGACGTCACGGAGGCGAATGGTCACGTCCTCGCCGCCGACATCAACGGCAGCGTGTGGAAGCTGCTGGTCGAAATCGGCGCGATGGTCGCGGCCGGAGATCCGATCATGATCGTCGAAGCGATGAAGACGGAGTTCGCCGTGCATGCCCCCGTCGCCTGCCGCATCGCGAGCCTGCGCTGCCGGCAGGGATCGCTGATCACGGCCGGCGAGCGGCTCGCCGTGACCGAGGCGGCGTGATGCGCGCCCGTCCGGCATGCCACGGAGCAACGGCGTGAGCGGCGCGGTCGTCACGCGCTCGCGCTCCAGGGCCCTTCGTGCCGCACCGCCGGCGAAGCTCGCCGACGGCGCGTACGCGCAGCTCAAGGCCGACATCTTCGACTTCAGGCTCCTGCCGGGCGACCGCTTCTCCGAAGCGGAAGTGGCCGAGCGCCTGGGCATCTCGCGCACCCCGGTCCGCGAAGCCCTCTTCCGCCTGCAGCGCGAGGGATACCTGGACGTCATGGCACGCAGCGGGTGGGTCGTGCGCCCGTTCGACTTCGAACAGTTCGAGCATCTCTACGACCTGCGGATGGTGCTCGAGACGACGGCGGTGCACCGGCTGTGCGCGCGCCCGCACGAGGCGTCCGTCCCGGCGCCGGTGCTGGCCGCGCTCGCCGACATCTGGCTCGTCGCGAAGGCCGATCGCCTGACCGACGGGCAACGCGTGGCCGGTCACGACGAGGCCTTCCACATGGAGCTCGTCGTGGCCGCGGGCAATCCGGAACTCGCGCGCGTGCATCGCGAAGTCACCGAACGCATCCGCTTCATTCGTCGCCTCGACTTCACGCAGCCGCATCGCGTCGAGACGACCTACGACGAGCACGCGCGCATCCTCGGCGCGATCCTCGACCGCCAGTCCGACGAGGCCACGCGACTGCTGCGGGCGCATATCGAGGAAAGCAAGGCCGAGGTCCGGAAGATCACGCTGCACAGTCTGCACACGGCGACGCGTGCGCCCCCGCGTGCGCGTGGCGCGATAGCGTGATGGCCGCAGCGGCGCCGCCGGCGGATCCCATGTTCGACGACCTCGCCATGGCGGCTCGCGCGCCGACGGTCGATGGTCCCGTTGCGGACCCGGCCATCGCGAAGTCCGACGCGCGGCACTGGAACGCGCGGCTCGAAGTCGGTGTCGCGCGGCGTGGCGAGACGAGCGTCGCCGTGCATCGCCGTCACGTCGGCCCGCTGCGGCTGCAGAAGCCGCTCTACCCGGAAGGTCCCGGGGTGGCCCATCTGCTGGTGGTGCATCCGCCGGCAGGCATCGCGGGCGGTGACCGGCTCGAGATCGACATCGACGTGCGCGACGGTGCGCACGCGCTCGTCACGACGCCGGGCGCGACCAAGTGGTATCGCTCGGCCGGTGCGCGCGCGCAGCAGCGGGTGACGCTTACCGTCGCGCCGGGCGGATGTCTCGAATGGCTGCCGCAGGAGAGCATCGTCTTCGACGGCGCCGACGTGGAGACCTCGATCGCCATCGCCTGCGAACGCGGGGCGACCTGCATCGGCTGGGACATCGTGGCGCTGGGCAGGCGCGCATCGGGCGAACGCTTCGAGCAGGGCGCGTTCCGCCAGGACCTCACGTTGTCCTGCGACGGCCACGTAGCGTGGCGCGAACGTGCGCGGCTCGCGGGCGGCGACGCGTTGCTGCAGGCGGCTGTCGGATGGCGTGGGCGCGCGGTCGCGGGCGTGTTCTGGGCGTGGGGAACGAAGCTGCCCGAAGCCGTCCTCGAACGCAGTCGCGATGCGACGATGGCGCGAGCGGACGCCGGCGTCACCGTAATCGGCGACGACCTCCTGGTGGCCCGCGCGCTCTCGGATTCGGCCGAAGACGTCCGCGACCTGTTCCAGGAACTCTGGACGATAATCCGGCCTGCGATGACGAAGCGCGTCGCGACCTCGCCGCGTATTTGGGCGACATGATCCGGGCGACACGGCATGGCGACACGAGTGGCAACCGCTGCACCTGAAGGCACGATATGGAACTGACGCCGCGTGAGAAGGACAAGCTGTTGCTCTTCACCGCCGCGCTCGTCGCGGAGCGCCGGCGCGCCCGCGGGCTGAAGCTCAACTATCCGGAGACGGTGGCCTTCATCTCGGCCGCCATCATGGAAGGCGCGCGCGACGGCCGCAGCGTGGCCGACCTGATGCATTACGGCACGACGCTGCTCGCGCGCGACGACGTGATGGACGGCGTGCCGGAAATGATTCCCGACATCCAGGTCGAGGCGACCTTTCCCGACGGGACCAAGCTGGTCACGGTCCATCATCCGGTTTCATGAGGACGAACGATGGACACCTTTGTTTTCGTCGTCCCGGCGCCGGCCTGGACCCAGGTCCGCTTTGCAAGACGGACGAGCAACTCGAGCCCAGGCCTTCGCCGGGGCCACAGGATCGAGTGGCTTTGTGGTCCGTCACGCGAGTGCAAGTGACCCACCACCACGGGGTGCGGGATGATTCCCGGTGAACTGATGCCCTCGGCGGGCGACATCGAACTAAACGCGGGTCGCGACACGGTGACCATCGTCGTCGCGAATCGTGGCGATCGACCGGTGCAGGTCGGCTCCCACTATCACTTCTTCGAAGTCAACGAGGCGCTGGCCTTCGACCGGGCGGCGGCACGCGGCTTCCGCCTGGACGTGGCGGCCGGGACCGCCGTGCGCTTCGAGCCGGGCCAGTCGCGGACCGTGCGGCTCGTGGCCCTCGCCGGCGACCGCATCGTGTTCGGCTTCAACGGGGCCGTCATGGGTCCGCTGGACGTGCCCGCAGGAGGCGTGTGATGGCAACGCGCATCGCAAGGCAAGCCTATGCCGAGATGTACGGTCCGACCACCGGCGACCGCGTGCGGCTGGCCGACACGGCGCTCGTCATCGAGGTCGAGCGCGACCACACCGTCTACGGCGAGGAAGTGAAGTTCGGCGGCGGCAAGGTGATCCGCGACGGCATGGGCCAGAGCCAGCGGATGAGCAAGGACGTCGCGGACACCGTGATCACGAACGCGCTGATCGTCGACCACTGGGGCATCGTCAAGGCAGACATCGCGATCAAGGACGGCCGCTTCGCGCGCATCGGCAAGGCCGGCAATCCCGACATCCAGCCGGGGGTCGACATCGTCATCGGCCCGGGTACCGAGATCATCGCCGGCGAAGGCATGATCGTCACGCCCGGCGGCGTCGACAGCCACATCCACTTCATCTGCCCGCAGCAGATCGAGGAGGCGCTGGTGTCGGGCACGACGACGATGCTCGGCGGCGGCACCGGTCCCGCCACCGGGACGTTCGCGACGACCGTGACGCCGGGCCCCTGGCACCTCGCGAACATGCTGCAGGCGGCCGAGGCCTATCCGATGAACCTCGGCTTCCTCGGCAAGGGCAACGCGAGCCTGCCGGAGCCGTTGCACGAGCAGGTGGCGGCAGGCGCGATCGGCCTCAAGCTGCACGAGGACTGGGGTACCACGCCCGCGGCCATCGACAACTGCCTGACGGTGGCCGATGCCACCGACACGCAGGTCGCGATCCACACCGACACGCTGAACGAGGCCGGCTTCGTCGAGGCGTCGATCGCGGCGTTCAAGGGCCGGACGATCCACACCTATCACACGGAGGGCGCCGGCGGCGGCCACGCGCCGGACATCATCCGGGTCTGCGGCGAGCCGAACGTGCTGCCGTCGTCGACCAACCCGACGCGGCCGTACACCATCAACACTCTCGACGAGCATCTCGACATGCTGATGGTCTGCCATCACCTCGACTCGGCCATCGCCGAGGACATCGCGTTCGCGGAGTCGCGCATCCGCAAGGAGACCATCGCCGCCGAAGACATCCTTCACGACATCGGCGCGTTCTCGATGATCTCGTCGGACTCGCAGGCGATGGGACGCGTGGGGGAGGTCGTCATCCGCACGTGGCAGACCGCGCACAAGATGAAGGTGCAGCGCGGCTCGTTGCCGGGCGACCCTGCCACGCACGACAACGCGCGGGTCAAGCGCTACATCGCCAAGTACACGATCAACCCGGCCATCACGCACGGTATCGCGCACGAGGTCGGGTCCATCGAGGTCGGCAAGTGGGCCGACCTCGTGGTGTGGAAGCCGGCGT
>CAZZWS010000095.1:4110-14298 GCA_964657795.1 Beijerinckiaceae bacterium | reverse complement strand
GACGTCGTCCCGGACATGCCGGTCGCGCGTTACGTCGTGGCGGTCTCGCGCATTCAATCCCTCTTTCCTGGATCCAGCATGATCGACACGTCTCCCGCTTTCGGTGGCCCGGCGCGCAACCATCCGTCCTTCGTGAAACGCTTCGTCGGCGCCGCCTTCCTGTCGTTGCTCGCGACGCTGGTCGCATCATTCTTTCTGCCGGGCGGTGCGTTCGCGCAGGGCGCGCTGCGCGAAGGCGTCAACTACACGGTCGTCAAGCCGGTCCAGCCGACGACGGCACCGGCCGGCAAGGTCGAGGTCATCGAGTTCTTCGGCTACTGGTGCCCGCATTGCAACGAATTCGAGTCGACGCTCGAAGACTGGGCCAAGCGCAACGACGCGCACGTCGTGCTGAGCCACGTGCCGGTCCCGCTCGGGTTCCGTCCCGGCCAATCCAATCTGCAGAAGCTGTATTACGCGCTCGACGCGATGGGCAAGGAGCACGACCTGCGCCGCAAGGTCTTCTCGTCGATCCACACCGATCGCACGCTGGCCTACGACGCTGAGCCACCGGCCATCGCCGACTGGGCCGAGAAGAACGGGCTCGACCGGAAGAAGTTCGTCGATACGTTCAACTCGTTCAGCGTGCAGTCGAAGGTCAATCGCGCCGACCAGATGGCGGCCGCTTATGGCATCACCGGCGTTCCGACGCTGGCCATCGCGGGCAAGTTCACGTTGAGCGTCGACGCCCGTTCGATCGGCAACGCGGACGTGTTGCTGACCCGCGCGCTCGCGGAAAAGTGATCGTGGATCGCCGCGTCCCGCTCTGATGGCATTCGCCTCTCCAGCGACTCTGATCGCGCGTCTTCTGGTTGCGTGGCTACTCGTCTGCGGAGCGGGCGCGGCTTCGGCTCAATCGCTTCCGCGCGAGAACATCGACTACACGATCGTCCGGCCTCCACAGCCGACCGAAGCGCCGGCCGACAAGGTCGAAGTCATCGAGTTCTTCGGCTACTGGTGCCCGGCCTGCAACGTGTTCGAGCCGACGCTGCACGACTGGGTCGCGCGCAACGACGCGAAGATCCGGATGATCTACGTCCCGATGCCGACGCACTTTCGCACCGGCGAGGCCGCTCTGCAGAAACTGTATTACACGCTCGATGCGATGGGTATGGAGAGGCAGTTGCGTCCGCAGATCTTTGCGGCGATCCACACGCAGCGCTCGCTCGCGGACACCGCCGGCATCGATGCGCTCGCCGACTGGTCCGCGGCACACGGCGTCGATCGCAAGAAGTTCGTCGAGCTCTACAACTCGTTTGCCATCCAGTCGCGTGTGAGCAGAGCAAACCAGCTGGCGACCGCGTATGGCCTGACCGGCACGCCGTCGCTCGGTATCGGCGGCAAATACTTGTTGTCCGTCGACAGCCGTCGCATCGGCAATGCGGACGCGCTGCTCGCGCGTGCGTTGTCGGGGCAGTAGTTTGATGCCGCTGTCGATGCGACGTCGTCGATGAAGGTCTTCATCACCGGCGCATCTAGCGGCATCGGCGCCGCGCTCGCGAAGGCCTATGCGTCGCGAGGCGCTTCGTGCACGTTGATCGCGCGCCGTGGCGACGTGCTCAAGACGCTGCGGCGCGGCCTCGCCAACCCGGAGCTGCATCGCTGTCATGCGGTCGACGTCACCGACAGCGACGCGCTGATCGCGCTTGCGAGACGTTGTATCAGCGAGGACGGCGTTCCCGACGTCGTCATCGCCAACGCCGGCATCTCGGCGGGCACCGACACCAGCGAGCCGCGCGACCTCGTGGTCTTCCGGAGCATCGTCGAGACCAACCTCGTCGCGACCGTCGCGACCTTCGCGCCGTTCATCGCGGCGATGAAGGCCGCGCCGCCCACCGTCGGCGGTCGCCGGCTGGTCGTGATCGCCAGCGTCGCCGGCATCCGCGGCCTCCCCGGCAGCGGCGCGTACAGCGCGTCGAAGGCGGCCGTGATCGCCTACGCGGAGAGCCTGCGCATCGAACTGCGCCACAGCCCGATCCGCGTCGTCATCATCGCTCCCGGCTTCATCGACACGCCGATGACGACCGGCAATCCGTACCCGATGCCGTTTCTGATGCCGGTCGACGCGTTCGCCGAGGACGCCGTGTCGACCATCGCGAGCGGACGCAGCTTCAAGGTGATCCCGTGGCAGATGAGATGGCTCGCGCGATTGTTGCGGATCCTGCCCGACGCGCTGCTCGATCGCGCGCTCGCCAAGCAGCGTCGCAAGCCGCGTCTCGGCGAGCGCTGACGCCGATCAATGCCGACGCGGATGAACGCTGACGAGCCGTGAACGCGACCGATGCCCGCGGCACCCGTCATCGCCGCTGTGACGATCACGGCAAGCTGCGCATCGTGTCGCTGGCGCCGTCGCTGACCGAACTGCTGTGCGACCTCGGTCTCGGTGCGCACGTGGTCGGTCGTACGCGCTCCTGCATCCACCCCGCCGACGACGTCGCGCGGATCACGAAGGTGGGTGTGCCCGGAGACCTCGACGTCGAGAAGATCCGGCAGCTCGCGCCGACGCACCTCGTCGTCGATATCGACGCGCACGAGCGGTCGACCCTCGCAGCGCTCGAAGCCTTCGTGCCGCATGTCGTCGTCACGCGGGTGCGCGGGCCGCGCGACAACCTCGGCCTCTATCGTCTGTTCGGTCACCTCTTCGCCTGCGAACGCGAGGCCGACCGGCTCTGCGCGCGCTTCGAGGCGGCCTGGGGGACGTTGACGGACGCGCAACGTGCGTCGCGCACATTCCGTCGTCGCGTGCTCGTATTGATCGGCATGGATCCGTGGACCACGATCACGGGCGACACGTACATCGCCGCGATGCTCGACGTGATCGGCTGGCAGCAGGTGGCGATCGATGAACGGGCGGTCGATCGTTCGGTTCCGTCTTCGGCCCGATATCCGGCGATCGACCTGGACCGTGCGACGCGCGACGCGGATCTCGTCCTCCTGTCGTGCGGACCGTATCGCTTCACCGACAGCCACGTCGCGATGCTCACCGCACGCGGGCTGACCGCGCGCATCGTCGACGGCGAGCTGTTGTCGTGGTACGGCAGCCGCGCGATCGCGGGGCTCGGCTATCTGGGGACGCTGGCCTCCGGGTCTTGATGTCGCCCCGGCGCAGGCCGGAAGCCGATCGCGTGCAAGCGATGATTGGTCCCGGCCTGCGCCGGACGACAAAACCGTGTGCGTCAGAGTGGCCCGCTCACAGCACGTACCTCGCGAGGTCCTCGCTCTTCGACAGCTCGGCCAGTCGTCCGTCCACGTAGTCCGCATCGATGCGAACGGTCCGGCCGGCCAGATCGGCGGCCTCGAACGACAGCTCCTCGAGCAGCCGCTCCATCACCGTGTAGAGCCGCCGCGCGCCGATGTTCTCGGTCTTCTCGTTGACCGCGAACGCGATCTCGGCCAGCCGGCGGATGCCTTCCTGCGTGAAGTCGAGCGTCACGTTCTCGGTCGCGAGCAGGGCGAGGTACTGCTTCGTCAACGCCGCGTCGGTCTGCGTGAGGATGCGTTCGAAATCGTCGACCGACAGCGACTCCAGCTCCACGCGGATCGGGAAGCGACCCTGCAGCTCGGGGATCAGGTCGCTCGGCTTCGCGAGATGGAACGCGCCCGACGCGATGAACAGGATGTGATCGGTCTTGATCATCCCGTACTTGGTCTGAACCGTCGTGCCCTCGACCAGCGGCAGCAGGTCGCGCTGCACGCCCTGTCGCGACACGTCCGCGCCGCCATACTCCTGGCGCGACGCGATCTTGTCGATCTCGTCGAGGAACACGATGCCGTTCTCCTCGACGTTGCGGACCGCGAGCAGCTTGAGTTCCTCCTCGTTGACGAGCTTCGCGGCCTCTTCGTCGATCAGCAGCTTCTTCGCGTCGACGACCTTGAGCTTGCGGGTCTTCTTGCCCTTGCCCGAGTTGAGGTTCTGAAACATGCCGCGGATCTGCTCGGTCATCTCTTCCATGCCCGGCGGCGCCATGATCTCCATGTTCGCCGTGGGCAGCGCGATCTCGATCTCGATCTCCTTGTCGTCGAGCTCCCCCTCGCGCAGACGCTTGCGAAATTTCTGGCGCGTGTTGCTGTCGCCGGAATGATCGGGATCGGACGTCGCCGGCGGCGGCGTGAAGCCGAAGTCGCGCGGCGGCGGCAGCAACGCGTCGAGCACGCGTTCTTCGGCCGCGTCCTCGGCGCGGGAGCGGACCTTCTTCGTCTCCGCCTCGCGCGTCTCCTTGACGGCGGTCTCGACGAGGTCGCGGATGATCGTGTCGACGTCGCGGCCGACATAGCCGACCTCGGTGAACTTGGTGGCTTCGACCTTCACGAACGGCGCGTCCGCGAGCCGTGCCAGACGACGCGCGATCTCCGTCTTGCCGACGCCGGTCGGTCCGATCATCAGGATGTTCTTCGGCGTGATCTCGTGACGCAGCGGCTCGGCGACCTGCTGGCGCCGCCAGCGATTGCGCAGCGCGACCGCGACCGCGTGCTTCGCGTTCTTCTGACCGACGATGTGCTTGTCGAGCTCGGCGACGATCTGGGCGGGCGTCAGGGAATCGGACATGGAGCCTTCGGTGGGTGCTTGGTAATCGAACATTATTCGAGTGTCTCGACGACGTGGGAATGATTGGTGTAGATGCACAGATCGGCCGCGATGGTCAGCGCCTTGCGGACGATGTCCGCGGGTTCGAGCTCGGTGTTGTCGACCAGGGCCTTCGCGGCCGACAGCGCGTAGACACCGCCCGACCCGATGGCGGTCACGCCACCTTCGGGTTCGAGCACGTCGCCGTTGCCGGTGATCTGGTAGGTGTGGTCGCGGTCGGCGACGATCAGCATCGCTTCGAGGCGACGCAGGACGCGATCGGTGCGCCAGTCCTTGGCGAGTTCGACCGCCGCGCGCTGCAGGTTGCCCTGATGCTTCTCGAGCTTGGCCTCGAAGCGGTCGAGCAGCGAGAACGCGTCGGCGGTGCTGCCCGCGAAGCCGGTGAGGATCTTGCCCTGGTAGAGCCGTCGCACCTTCTGCGCGGTGCCCTTGACGACGATGTTGCCGAGCGTGACCTGGCCGTCACCGCCGAGCGCGACGCGGTTGCCGCGTCGGACGGCGACGATGGTGGTGCCGTGGAATTGCTCCATGAATGCTCCGGATGGATGGATGCATCCGAGGTCGGGGCAGCACGGGGCAATTCAAGCCGATGGGTGCCGGCCCACCGGCGATCAGACCTTGCGGCGCTCGATGGGCACGACTTCGTGCAGCCCCATGACGACGAACAGCGCCGCCACGAGATGCCCGACGTTGACGAACTCGATCTGCTTCTTGGAGCCGCGCATGCCGACGGCCCAGTTGAGCAACAACCCCGCCGCGGTGAAGTCGACGCGGACCAGTCGCGCGCAGTCGACGACGATGTGCTCGTGATCGTTGGCGAACGCGGTGATGCGTTGAAGGTCGGGTTCGCTCTTGCCCACCAGCTCGCCGGACAACGCGACGTGGTCGGGCGGCAGGGCCGGTTCCTCGGGTAGCGGCTCGCTGAGCGCCGGAACGGAGCCCTGATCCTCGATCACGTACTTGGGCGATGCAGGCTCCCAGGAGGGCGGTGACACCTCGAAGGTGACGCAGTAATCGATGCTGGTCTCTTCGAAGGCCGCCTGGCGTCCGAGGATGCGATAGATCTCGAGCAACAGCATCCAGATCGTGTTGGATGCGTCGCGGCGCCCCACCTCGATCGCGTCGCGCAACCGCTCGGCCAGTTGGGCCGCGCCGCTGATGGCGACCTCGTGATTGGATTTCTGGAACGCGGCGAAGACCCGCAGGATCAGGTCGGCGCCCGACGAGTCGACACTGGTGACCTGCCCGAACTCGAGATGCAGCACCGGGTGCTTCTGCGCCAGCTTCTTGAGCAGTTCGAGTTGCGGAACGATGCGGACGTCGAGAGCGCCCTTGAACACGATGGCCGCGCGGGCCGGCGGTGGCGCGGCCTTGACGGCGGCTTTCCTGGCGGGCATGTCCGACCAGGCCGGCGCCGAGGTCTCGAACAGCATCGCGAACTCGATGGCCAGGGTCTCGAAGTCCTGCTTACGGTCGAGCGATTGATAGAGCTCGAGCAGCATCAACCAGACTTCGGGATTGGTGTCGCTGTCGACCGCGCCGGCCAGCACGGCCACGGCCGGCACGTCCTGGCCGTTGGCGTAGAGAATGGCGGCTTCCTCGAGGATGGGATTGCCGGCGTCGGCGACCACCATCGAATGCGCGAGGTGAGAGTCGCCGAGCATGAGGTCGGTCGACGTGTTGGTGTGGGTGATGGTGTTGCCGAGACCGGTCCGGGTCTGCGGCGAACGCACCGACGGCGGGGGACGAACCCCCGGACGCGCCGCAGGGTTGTCCCCGCGGTCTCCGCGGGACTGCATGATCTCAGACTCGATCTGCGACTCGATGAAGTCGATCTTCTCGGCAGTCGCCCGCGCCACGTCGCGGGGCGACATGTTGGGCGGCGTCTTGGTGGCCGGTCCCCGCCGGGCATCGCCGCTGCCGGCCTTCCGCTCGGCGCCGACCCGGGTCGCTTCAGACAAGCTGCGGCCGCGCGGCTCGCCTTCCTTCGCCTTCTTTTTTCCGAACAGCCCCGAAAAAGCCACGCCAGCTCCGACCAGAGGATTCCGCTTCACTGCCCACCTGGATCAGGCCGCGTCGGCGATTCCGCGAAAAACATGCTCGTGACGGGTGTGGGCACTCACCGCGTCGAGGCTCATTGGCCGTTCTCGCAATGAAATTCTAGTCTAGCATGCGACCTGTGACGGGCCACGACCGGAGTGGTCACGGAATCAGCCGCTGGTCGTCGCTTTCCGGCAGACTTCGCCCCCATGTCCAACGCGTCGCGCGTCCTGCGCATCTTCCTCGCTGCCATGCTGCTGTTTTCCAGCAGCAGGCCGTGTTGCACCTGCTCGGTCACGATCTGATCAAGCTGGCGCAGAAGGAGACGACCGATCCGCAGGAACTGGTCTGCGCGAAGTGTCTGGCCATCGCGCATCTCGACCACGTCGTCAGCGGCGGCGTGCCGACGCCGGCGTCTTCGACGCTCCGCCACGAGCGCGCGTCGTTCGCCACGCCGCTGTCGTTCGATCCGTCGTTCGTCGCGCGCTACCGGAGCCGCGCACCGCCTTCGTTCTCCTGATCCGCGACGTCGTCCCGGCGCATCCGTGCGCCGGGATGCATCCTCTTTTCAGGAGAAGTCATGAGAACGCCACAACGGCATGCGTTGGCGCTGGCCATCGCCGCGCTGTACACCACCATCGGCCATGCCCAGGAGGCGACGCCTCCCGCGACCGCACCCGCCGCGCCCCGCGACGCGCCGGTCCAGCAACTCGACGCGGTCCGGATCACCGGTCAGAAGCTCGATGCGGCCCGCAACGGCTTGTCGCCCGACACCGGCAGCACGATCTATCGTTTCGACAAGGGCGACATCCAGGCGTTGCCGCTGGGACCGTCGACGCCGCTCAACCAGCTCGTCCTGCAGGCGCCCGGCGTGGTCCAGGACAGCTACGGGCAATTGCATGTGCGGGGCGACCACTCGAACCTGCAGTACCGCATCAACGGCGTCGTCATCCCGGAGGCGATCTCGGGCTTCGGCCAGTCGCTCGACACGCATTTCGCCGACGACATCAACATCCTGACCGGCGCCTTGCCCGCGCAATACGGGTATCGGACCGCGGGCATCGTCGACATCCGCACACGCGGCACCGGCTTCGACAACGGCGGCAGCATCAGCGTCCTGGGCGGCTCGCGCGGCGACGGCGAGTCCAGCCTCGAATACTCGGGCACCAGCGGCGGCTGGAGCACCTTCCTGACGGGCTCGTTCCTGCGTAACGACATCGGCATCGAGAATCCGACCGGCGCGCGCGACGCGATCCACGACACGACGAAGCAGCAGAAGGCGTTCGGCTACCTGTCGCGGGTCATCGACGAGAACACCCGCGTCAGCCTGATGATGGGCACGTCGAACAACAAGTTCGAGATTCCGGACATTCCGGGCCAGACGCCCGTGTACGCGATCACCGGCAACCCGGTCGTCGACTCGTCGAAACTCGACGCGCGCCAGAACGAGAAGAACACGTTCGAGATCCTGACCTATCAGGCGAGTCCGACCGAGAAGATCGACTACCAGATCTCGGCCTTCCATCGCTACACCGACGTCGCGTATCAACCCGATCCACTGGGCGACCTGGTGTTCAACGGCATCGCGTCGCAGGTGCTGCGCAAGAACGACGCGGTGGGCCTGCAGGGCGACCTCGCCTTTCGCCTGAACGACGCGCACACGATCCGCACCGGACTCTTCGCGCAGCGGGAGCGCTTCACGGTCGACAACGCCTCGGCCGTTTTCACCGCGGACGCTTCCGGCAACCAGACGGGCACGACCCCGGTCGCGATCGTCGACAACTCGCGGCTGTCGGGCGTCACCTACGGCGTCTACCTGCAGGACGAGTGGCAGCCGATCAAATCGCTGACCGTCAACTACGGCACGCGCTTCGATCACGTGTCGACGGTCACCGACGAGAAGCAATGGAGTCCGCGTCTCGGCCTGGTCTACGACCTGACGCGCGATACGCGGGTGCACTTCGGCTACGCCCGCTACTTCACGCCGCCGCCGACCGAAAAGATCGATACGACCTCGGTGGCGAAGTTCGTCGGCACGACCAACGCGCTGCCGTCGGACGCGGACACGTCGGTCAGGAGCGAACGCTCCAACTATTTCGACATCGGCGTGTCGCATCAACTGCTGCCGTCGCTGACGGTCGGCGTCGACGCGTTCTACCGGAAGGTCCGCGATCTGCAGGACGAAGGCCAGTTCGGCAACGCGCTGATCTACTCGGCGTTCAACTACGACCAGGGACGCGTCAAGGGCATCGAGTTCTCGGCCAACTATCGCAAGGACGCGTTGACGATCTACGGCAATTTCTCGGTCTCGAAGGCGGAAGGTCGCAGCATCGCGACCGGCCAGTTCAACTTCGACGCGGACGAACTCGCGTATATCGGCAGCCACTGGGTGCACCTCGATCACGACCAGACGCTGACAGCGTCGGCCGGCGCTTCGTACCTGCTCCGCGGCACGCACATGGGTGGCGATCTGCTGTTCGGCAGCGGGCTGCGCAACGGCTTCGCCAACACCGATCACCTGCCGGCCTATCTGCAGGTCAACCTCAGCGCCTCGCGGACCTTCACGAGCCCGTACACCGGCAAGGTGGAGGCGCGCGTCGCGATCATCAACCTGCTCGATCGGGTCTACGAGCTGCGTGACGGCAGCGGCATCGGCGTGGGTGCGCCGCAGTTCGGGCCGCGACGCGGGGTCTTCGGGGGCCTCACGAAGTACTTCTGACGAAGATCTCCAAACCGGTCATCGGAAATGAAAAACGGCGCCGCGGCGCCGTTTTTTTCCTCGCGTCGGCGATGGATCACTCGCCGAACATCTTCTGCTTCATCTCGCGACGTTCCTGCGCTTCGAGCGACAGCGTGGCGGTCGGACGAGCGAGCAGTCGCGGCACGCCGATCGGATCGCCGGTCTCTTCGCAGTAGCCGTATTCGCCCGAATCGATGCGATTGATCGATTGCTGGATCTTCTTCAGCAGCTTGCGTTCGCGATCCCGTGTGCGCAATTCCAGCGCGTGCTCCTCTTCGATCGTGGCGCGGTCCGCCGGATCGGGGACGATGATCGACTCGCGCAGATGCTCGGTCGTCTCGTCTGCGTTGCGCAGGATGTCCTGCTCCATCGTCTGCAGGCGGACCTTGAAGAACTGCAGCTGCGCCGGGTTCATGTAGTCCTTCTCGGGCGCCGCGAGAATCTCGGTCTCGGACATCACGGTGCCCGTGGTGCGCGCCTTCGAAGACGACGACGGGCGCACGTGCGGCGTCGGCTCGTCGTCGACTGGCGCCGTGTTCCTGGCGACGAGCTCCTTCTTCGCGAGCGATGCGGGCGTCTTGGACTTGGCGGCGGGTTTGGCGGTAGCGATCTTGGCTCCCATAACTTCCTCTGTGCTTCGCCGGCCTGCGACCGATGCGGTGCACGCCGAACATGCTTCGATTATCGATTCCATCGTCTAGACGGCGACGGAAGGGTGTCATGAAAACGGGCTGCCGGATCGAGCCGTCCGGCTTCCCGTTCGTGCCGTTCGAACCCGCTGTCA
>CAZZWS010000095.1:1858-4100 GCA_964657795.1 Beijerinckiaceae bacterium | reverse complement strand
GTTCAGATTGGCCGCAGGCGGATGGACTCGTGTGATCCACGGTTCCGACCGCCCCTTCGCAAGGGGCCGGATTAAAGCACAGCGGGTTGCGGGGCGCAATCATCGCGTGACCGGCCCGTGCAGCGAGCCGTGCGACGACGGATCGGCGCCCTGGCCGCATCCGACCGACCGCATCGTCGTATCGATCGCTCCCTCCGGTCGATTGCGTCAATCATCGGCCCGACGATGCCGCTCTTCGCCTTCCTGCTCGTCGTCACGGCCGCGTTCGACCCACGCGACGTGGAACCTACTCGCGACGCGGGCCGTCGCCTGCCGGCACTTCAACCGGTACTGGTCGGTCGGGTCGGTCGCGTTGTATCTGCCGCTGGCGGCGTTCGCGATCCGCGACTTCGTGTCGCCTGGTTCGCTGGCCGCGCTGGCGGCACGCTGGCTCGACGCCCGCGTGCTCGACGAGGGCGCGTTCCGGCAGCGGATGTTCGCCGCCGGGCCGATCGTGGCGGGGTCGCGGCACGGGCGCTGGGCTCGCCGACATCCCGTTGGTACCATCGAGCGCATTCCAACGACGTCGGACCTCGACTCCATGCCACGTTCCCGCCTCCTGTTCGCCCGGCTCTGCGTCTGTCTTGCGGCCGTGTCCGTCCTGAGCTTCTCCATCGAGGCCGTCGCGCGCGACTGGAGCGCGATCCGCATCGGCGTCGACGCGACCTACAAGCCGTTCACGTTCAAGACGGCGGACGGCCAGCTCACCGGCTTCGACGTCGACATCGCCAACGCGCTGTGCGCCGAGATGAAGGCGAAGTGCACGTTCGTCGAGAGCAGCTGGGAGGGCATCATCCCCGGGCTGCGCGCCAACAAGTTCGACGCGATCATCTCGTCCATGTCGGTCACCGAAGAACGCAGGAAGGCCGTCGACTTCACCGACAAGTACTACTCGACACCGACGTCGGTGATCGCGAAGGCCGGCACGCTCGACGGATCGCCGGCCAGCCTGAAGGGCAAGCGGGTCGGCGTCCTGAAGGCATCGGTCCAGGAGGCCTATGCCAAGGGCGTCCTCGCACCGGCCGGCGCGACGGTGATCTCGTACGACTCCACGCAGCAGTCGTACCTCGACCTCAAGTCGGGACGGCTCGACGCCGTCGTGGTCGACAAGTTCGAGGGCAAGGGTGGCTTCATCGATACGCCCGATGCAAAGGGCTACGCGTTCGTCGGCCCCGACCTCAACGATCCGAAGTATTTCGGCACCGGTGCCGGCATCGCGGTCCGCAAGTCGGACGCCGACCTGCGCGATCGCTTCAACGTCGCGCTGAAGACGATCCGCGCCAACGGCACGTGGAAGAAGGTCGCCGACAAATACTTCGACTTCGACGTCTACGGCGCCCAGTGACCCGCGTCTCGTGACGTTGAACACCTCGTACGTACCGTACGTGCTGTCCGGCGTCGGCCTGACGCTCGCCGTCGCCATCGGCGCCGTGCTGCTGTCGACGATCCTCGGCGTCGCCGCGGCGTCGGCGCGGCTGTCGACCCACCGCACGCCGCGCGCGATCGCCACCGCCTACGCCACGCTGATCCGCGGGGTGCCCGACCTCGTGCTGATGCTGCTGATCTTCTACGGCGGCCAGATCGCGCTCAACGCGCTGGCGCAGAACCTCGGATGGATCGACGAGGGCGGCTCCATCGACGTCGATCCGTTCGTGGCCGGGACCATCACCATCGGCTTCATCTACGGCGCCTACTTCGCCGAGACCTTTCGCGGCGCCATGCTGGCCGTTCCGGTCGGACAGAGCGAAGCGGCGCTCGCCTGCGGCATGTCCCGGATGCAGGTCCTGCGGCGGATCGTGCTGCCGCAGGCCGTGCGCCATGCGGTGCCGGGCTTCACGAACAACTGGCTGGTGCTGGTGAAGTCGACGGCGCTGGTGTCGGTGATCGGTCTGACCGACCTGATGTATCGGGCGAAGCAGGCGGGCGCTGCGACCCGTGCGGCGTTCTTCTACTTCGTCGTCGCGGCGGTCGTCTACCTCGTCATCACGGCCGTGTCGTTGTCGGCTCTGCGGCTGTTCGAGCGACGTCATGCGCGCGGCGTGCGCCGCGTGGCGACCTGACCGCGACATCGAAATGGAATTCGAGACCCTCTTCCAGCCCGACACGCTGAAGCTTTTCGCGAGCGGTGTCGGCGTCACGCTCGAACTGCTCGTGGTCTCGCTGATCGGGTTCTGGGCGCTCGGGCTGACGGTGGGCGCCGCGC
>CAZZWS010000095.1:0-1848 GCA_964657795.1 Beijerinckiaceae bacterium | reverse complement strand
CGCTGGGTGTCCGCGCCGATCGCGGCGTGCACGTTCGCGATCCGCGGCACGCCGCTGCTGGTCCAGGTCTACCTGATCTATTACGGCGTGGCGCAGCTCGACTGGGTCCAGGCGCGTTGGGACACCTTGTGGCCATGGGTCTGGTTCAAGGAGCCGGTGTTCTGCACGCTGGTGGCGTTCGTGCTCAACACCACCGCCTACACCATCGAACTGGTGGCCGGCGCGATCCGCGAGACGCCGGCCGGCGAGATCGAGGCCGCGCAGGCCTTCGGCATGACGCGTGCGACACTGATGCGCCGCATCGTGCTGCCGTCGGCGCTGCGGCGTGCGCTGCCGGCGTACGGCAACGAAGCGATCCTGATGCTGCACGCCACGTCGATCGCGAGCGTCGTGCCGGGCATCGTCGACATCACCGGCGCCGCCAACAGTCTCTATGCCACGACCTATCTGCCCTTCGAGAGCTACATCGCGGCGGCCGGGATCTATCTCGTGCTGACCTTCGTCCTCGTCGCCGTGCTGCGTCTCGTCGAGCGCCGGGCTCTCGCGCATCTGCGGCGACCCGCGGGCGTGACAGCGGCGCTCGCGCCCGCCCCACCCGACGAGGCGCATCCCGCATGAAACAGCTCACCCATCGCCTCGCGCCGACGTCGCCGGGCGCCGACCGGTCGCTGGTCAGTCTGCATTACGGCACGGCGGGCGTCGGCGAGAAGGCCTATCTCCAAGCCAGCCTGCATGCCGACGAGTTGCCCGGCATGCTGGTGATGCATCACTTGATGGGCCTGCTCGACAGGGCCGAGGCCGACGGACGCATGCGCGGCGAGATCGTGCTCGTGCCGGTCGCCAATCCGATCGGTCTCGCGCAGGGCCTGCTGCAGGGGCGCATCGGCCGCTTCGAGGCGGTGAGCGGCGAGAACTTCAACCGGGGCTATCCCGATTACCTCGTCGCGATCACGCCCGCCGTCGAGGCGCGCCTCGGACCCGATGCCGACACCAACCGGCGCATCATCCGCGCGGCGATGCGCGCCCACGTCGAGAATTCCTCGCCGGCCACCGAGTTGATGGCGTTGCGCAAGACCTTGTCGGCGCTGGCCTGCGACGCCGACGTCGTGATGGACCTGCACTGCGACCTCGAAGCGGTGCTGCATCTGTACTGCGAGTCGCCGTACTGGCCGCAGTGCGAGCCGCTCGCGCGCCTGCTCGGCGCCGAGACCGTGCTGCTCGCGAAGGACAGCGGCGGCGCTTCGTTCGACGAACATCTGAGCGGCGTCTGGTGGCGCCTCGATGAACGCCTCGAACGCGACCGCGGCGCAAGGTCGAACGATGGCGCGACCGATCCCAGCCGTCCGCCGATCCCGCTGGCGACGATGGCCATCACCGTCGAGCTGCGCGGCCAGGTCGACGTCGATCACGCGCTGGCGTCGCGGGACGCCGCCGCGCTTTTCGCGTTCCTCGTCCATCGCGGGTTGATCGCGGTCGACGACAGCGGCATGCCCGCGCTGCCCGAGCTGCGCTGCCGTCCGACGCCGCTCGCCGCGTCCGAGGATGTCCACGCGCCGCATGCGGGCGTCGTCGTGTTCTCGCGCAAACCCGGCGACGACGTCGTGGCCGGCGAGGCGGTTGCCGAGATCATCGAGCCGATGTCGCGCATGTCGACCACGCTGCGTGCGAAGTATCCGGGTCGGGTCTACGCGCGTTCGCTGCGGCGCTACGCGAGCCCCAACGATGCGATCCTGCGCATCGCCGGCACGACCCCGTTCCGCACCGGCAACCTGCTCAGTCCATGAGTCCGTCGTGCATGCGTCCTTGGTCGATGCGTCCATCCTGCACGCGTCCGACGTGCACGAGTCC
>CAZZWS010000094.1:934-14589 GCA_964657795.1 Beijerinckiaceae bacterium | reverse complement strand
GGCCTGACGCGCCCGTCGCAGCTCCTGCATCTTCGCCTTCTGCTGATCTTCCGGCAGGTTCTTGATCTCTTCCCCGAACTCGCCCGCGTCGATCCGCTTCTTCACCGCCTGCCAGCGCCGCTCGCGTTCTTCGGGCGACGGCGTCTTGCCATCGGGACCGACCGTCGACGGCGCCGCCACGACCGCGCCGTCGCGCGCGACCGGCTCGACCTTCGCGTCCTCGCGCAACTTGTCCGTGCCGTCGACCACCACGACCTCGCCGATCTGCAGGCCGCTCTCGATCGCCGCCTGGTCGCCTTGCGAGATGCCCGGCTTGACGAGGCGCGCGGTCACCGTGTTGTCGGCCTTCACGACGTACACGTAGAAGCCTTGCGCGCCGCGCTGCACGGCGGCCGGCGGGATCACGGTCGCCCCGTGCTGCACGTCGAGCAGCAGCCGCGCGTTGACGAACTGGTTCGGGAACAATTCGTACGCCGCGTTGGAGAAACGCGCCTTCAGCTTGACGGTGCCGGTGGTCACGTCGATCTGGTTGTCGGCCGTCAGCAACGAGCCCGAGTTGAGCAGCGTCTTGCTGTCGCGATCGAACGCGTCGACCGCCATCGTGGTGCCGGCGACGAGCCGCTTCATGATCCGCTGCACGTTGGCTTCGGGCACCGGGAAGACGACGTCGATCGGCTGCAGCTGCGTGATGACGACGATGCCGTTCGTGTCCGCCGCGTGGACCATGTTGCCCACGTCGACCTGCTTCAGCCCGATGCGGCCGCCCACCGGCGCGACGACCTTCGTGTACGAGAGCTGCAAGCGGGCGCTGTCGAGCGCGCCGCGATCGGTGCGCACCGTGCCGTCGAGCTGGCTGACCAGCGACTTCTGCGTGTCGAGCTGCTGCGTGGCGAGCGAATCCTGCTTGACCAGCGTCGTGTAGCGATCGAAGTCGACTTTGGCGTTGGCGAGCAGCGCCTGGTCGCGGGCGAGCGTGCCTTCCGCCTGCGTGACCAGGACCTGGAACGGCGCCGGATCGATTTCGGCCAGCACCTCGCCGGCCTTGACGAGCTGACCTTCCTTGAAATTGAGCTTGATCAGCTGCCCGTCGACGCGCGTCTTGACCAGAACGGTGTTGACCGACGTGACCGAACCGAGTCCCGCCACGTAGACCGGCACGTCGCCTTTCTTGACGGTCGCCACGCCGACGGGCATGACGTCGTTCGGGCCCGGCCCACCGCGCTTGCCGCTCTGCCCCTTGCCGGCCCCGCTTCCCGCTCCCTTGCCGGCATAGCCGCTCGCAGCGCCGTTCGGCGCGCTCGCGGTCCTGTGCGAAAACCAGTACCAGAGCCCTGCCGCGACGACGATCAGGACGAGGATCCAGACCCACACGCGGGCGTACCAGCGACGGTGCGGAGCGACCAGCAGTGCGGCTTCGGGACGGATAGCTTCGGGAGGTGCGGCTCGCGGAGGTTCGCTCGGAGTCATCGATGGGTGCTGGGAAGAGTGGTCGTCACGTCGGCGAACGATCGCCGCTTCGTGGCTCGCGCCACGGACAAAGGCGTAATTGAAACACGACCCGAACGCCAGGCTGCAAATGACAGCGCACGATGTCACCGTGACGTGACATCGCCGGACATTTGCGCCACAAACGCGTCGGACCGCGACGGCTCGTGCGGTCGGCGTAGCATCGCATCACCATGGACAACGACACGTTCGCCCGGACGCGTGCGACCGCGACGAAGCGGCGCTGGCTGTTGCTGCTCACCGGTCTCGTCATCGCGTTCGTGCTGCCCGAACTCGACCCCGGTCGGCATCTCGCCACCTTGCTCGGCGTGTCGGACGCGGCGCCCGCCTTCACGCCCGTTCGCGAAGCGGTCTGGTGGGGCATCGCGCTCCTGCTGCTGCTCCACGTGCGCTTCGTCGAGCGACGGCCGCTGTCGTCGCTCGGTCTGCGACGGCCCACCGGTCGGACATTCGTGATCGGCTTCGCGACAGCGCTGCTGCTGTTCGCGAGCGTCGTGCTGATCTATGCGGTCGTGTTCCCGACGTTTCACCTGTCGATGAATCGCGTGGCGACCGCCGGCATCACGCGGCATTCGATCGGCTTCCAGATCCTGCTCGCGCTGCGCGCCGCGGTCGTCGAGGAGATCCTCTATCGCGGCTATCCCATCTCGCGCGTCTCGGAGGCGACCGGCCGTCCCTGGATCGCGGCATTGGTCTCGATCGTCGTCTTCACGGCGGCCCACATCGGCTACTGGGGCGGCGCGCAACTCCTGATCGTGGCACCGGCGGCCGTTGTCCTGGCGCTGCTGTTCCTGTGGCGCCGCGACCTGGTGTGCAACATGGTCGCGCACTTCCTCGTCGACGTCGCCGGCTTTCTCGCGGCGACCGCGCAGTCCTGACCCGATGACCGATCCTTCGCCCATGTCGTTCGCCGCACGCTGGCCCGCGGCTCGTCATGTCGGCTTCTGGGCGCGCGTGCTGGCATCGATCGTCGACACCGTGCTGCTCGTCGTGTTGACGGCGCCGATCACGTGGATCGCATTCGGCAGGAACGATTTCGACTTCGATCTCGATGTCTCGGGACAAAGCAACCCGGCCGATCTGCTGATCTCCTTCGTGCTGCCGGCGATGATCGTCATCCTCTTCTGGATCCGGCGGCAGGCCACGCCGGGCAAGCTGCTGCTCGCCGCGCGCATCGTCGACGCGAAGACCGGCGGCGACCCGACGCCGCGGCAGTTCATGCTGCGCTATGTCGGGTATTACCTGTCGGCCCTCGTGTTCGGACTGGGCTTCCTGTGGGTCGCGTTCGATGCACGCAAGCAGGGCTGGCACGACAAGCTGGCCAACACCGTCGTGATCCACGATCCCACCGCGAAGACGGCCGATGAACGGAGCGACCGGGCGCATTGATCGCGGGCCTTGATACCGTCCGACACGGCGTGGGGCCGTTGGACTATGGGCGTGGCGCGGGTCCGACGCGACACTCGCGATCCCCGTTCGTATCGTCGGTCGACGCCACGAACCGCGCCTCGAAAGGATCACCATGACCCGTACCCGTCCCGTCCTGCTGTCTTCGCTGATCGTCGTCGCGTTGTCCGGTTGCGGGCCGACCGCGAAGCTGAGCGTCGCGGACGGCACCGGACCCACGCCGCGCATCCCGGAACCCGAGACGTCCCTGATCCCGACGCTCAACGTCGCCAGGGCGGTTGGCTGGCCCGACGGAAAGAAGCCGAGCGGCGCCTCCGGCACGACGGTCAACGCGTTCGCGCAGGGACTGCAGCATCCGCGCTGGCTCTACGTCCTGCCCGACGGCGACGTGCTGGTGGCGGAGACCGACGCGCCGCCGAAGCCCAAAGACGGCAAGGGCATCCGCGGCTTCATGCAGAAGCTGTTCATGAAACGCGCGGGTTCGGGGACACCCAGCGCCGACCGCATCACGCTGCTGCGCGACGCCGATGGTGACGGCGTCGCCGAGGTTCGCACGGCGTTCATCGAGCACCTGCATTCGCCGTACGGCATGGTGCTGGTGGGCAACGACTTCTACGTGGCCGATACCGACGCGGTGATGAAGTTCACGTACACGCCGGGCGCGACGCGCATCGATGGACCGGGCACGAAGGTCGTCGACCTGCCGGCCGGTCCGATCAATCACCACTGGACCAAGAACATCGTCGCGAGTCCGGACGGCTCGAAGCTCTACGTGTCGGTCGGCTCCAACAGCAACGCGGGCGACAACGGCGAAGAGGCCGAAGTGGGCCGCGCGGCGATCTGGGAGGTCGATCCGAAGACCGGCGCGCATCGCGTCTTCGCGTCGGGCCTGCGCAATCCGGTCGGCATGGCCTTTACGCGCGGCGGCACGCTGTGGACGTCGGTCAACGAACGCGACGAGCTCGGCAGCGACCTCGTTCCCGACTACATGACCTCGGTCCGGGACGGCGGTTTCTACGGTTTTCCGTACAGCTATTACGGCCAGCACGTCGACACGCGGATGAAGCCGCAGCGGCCCGAGCTGGTCGCGAGGGCGCTCGTGCCCGACTACGCGCTCGGCCCGCACACCGCGTCGCTCGGCCTGACGGCGATACCGGCCACGACGACGTTGCCTGCGACGTTCGCGGGCGGCGGCATGATCGTCGGCCAGCACGGCTCGTGGAACCGCGAGCCGCGCAGCGGCTACAAGGTGATCTACGTGCCGTTCGCCGGCGATGAGCCGGGCGATGGGCCAGGCGAGAAGCCGTCGGGCCCGCCGGTCGACGTGCTGACCGGCTTCCTGTCGGCGGACGGCGAAGCGTACGGTCGTCCGGTCGGCGTCGCGTTCGACAAGCCGGGCGACCTGCTGGTCGCGGACGATGTCGGCAACACGGTGTGGCGGGTCACTGGCAAGCGCTGATCAATCGAGTGGCACGGTGGCGGTCACACCGACGGTCGTCGCTCGCCGCTGTGCCGGCTCGAACCAGCGGCCGTTGCCTTCGTTGACGATGACGGACCCGACGTAACGTCGGTCGGCGAGATTGTCGACCCGCGCGAACGCGTCGACGTCCCAACGATCGATGCGCCAGCGGTAGCCGACGTGCGCATTGGCGGTCGTGTAGCTCGCGGCACTGTCCGAGTTGGCGTCGTCGACGTAGACCTTGCTCGCGTGCCGCGCCTCGATGCCGCCGCGCATGCCACGAACTGGCGTGTAGTCGAGTCGCGTGTACGCGCTGATCGCTGCGACGCCGGGGATGCGGTCGCCCATCGGCACGACGACGTTGGGGACCGTGCACGGCGCCGCATTGCACGTCATGAACGGGTCGCGATAGCGCGCGTCGAGCAACGTGTACGCGGTCGTCCAGTGCCATTCGTCGGCGAAGCGCAGGTCGGCCGACGACTCGATGCCGCGACGGCGCGTGCGCCCGGCGTTGGTGTAGGTCGAGCGGCCGCCGACGTTGGACAGCGTGACGATCTCGTCGTGCGTCCCGGTCAGATAGGCCGCCACGTTGAAGCGCAGGTCGGAACGCTCCGACAGCGTGAAGCGGGTCTTGACGCCGACCTCGCCGCTGTCGCTGCGCGCCGGTCGCAGCACGAGGTTGAGGCCGGTCGCGCCGCTCGGTCGATAGGCCAGCTCGTTGAGCGTCGGCGTCTCGAAGCCCTTGCCGGCCGTCGCGTAGAGATGGACCGCCGACGTCGCCGCGAAGACGATCCCGGCCACCGGCAGCGTGGCCCGATAGCGCACGCCACCGCTGTCGTCGGGGTTGCTGCCGGCCGCCATCGTCACGGCGTAGCGATCGTTCGACACGAAGCGCACGTCGCTGTGGCGCACGCCGGCATCGAAGGTCCACGCGGGCGCGAGCACCCAGGAGACCTGCAGATACGGATCGACGCTGTGCACGTCGTTGTCCTCGTCGCGACGCAGGGCGCCGAGCACGCCGAGCGCGCGATCGCTGGCCGGGCCGGTGAAGTTCTCGTAACCGCGTCGATGCTCGAAGAGTTGATCGACACTCAAGCCACCGATGACCGTCAGCGGACGATCGCCGAGGTCGAAGCGACGCGTCTCGCGAAGGTCCACCCCGACGTAACGCCGCGCGAGGTCGATGACGCCGCCGGGACTCGTGACCGGGATCTGCGACGCGACGGGAATCGCCTGGTACTGCCGCGTGTAGCGGTCGCCGCCGTAGACCAGCACGCGGACGCGATCCTCGGGCGTAATCACGCGCTCGTAGATCACGCCGGCCTGCGACTGCGAGAAGGTCTTGCGGGTGTCGAACTGCAACGCGGTCGGGTCGACGGCATGCGCGTCGCGCGTGTACTCGGCGCGCGACAGGCCGAGCGGATCGTCGGCGCGCGGCAGGTCGACCCGATTAACGATGACGGTCACGGTCGTGCCGTCGACGTTCGCGTACGTGAGCTTCGCGTTGGCGAGGTCGCGCCGCGCGCCGCTGTGCTCGCGCGAGCCGCGGGTCTCGAAGTGGCTGGCGTCGACGGCGTAATCGATCGAAGGATTCGCGGCGAATGATGCAGCGGATGCATGAATCGCTGCCGATTCATCGCCCGTCCTGCCGGCAGCGATGTGCGGCGAGACGTCGTCATCCGTCTTCAGCCCGATCGAGCCCAGCGCCTTGAGCCCGACCCGCAGCGTGCCGTAGCTGCCGACCGCGAACGACGGCACGATGCGCGTCGCGCCGCCGCCGCGTTCGGTGAAGGTCTGCACGACCCCGCCGGACGAGTTGCCGTAGAGCGCCGAGAACGGACCGCGCAGCACCTCGATGCGCTCGACCGACTGCAGGTCGATGTTGGTGAGTTGCCCCTGCCCGTCGGGCTGCGTCGCCGGGATGCCGTCGACGTACAGCCGGATGCCGCGGATGCCGAAGGTCGAACGCGCGCCGAAGCCGCGGATCGACAGTTGCAGGTCCTGCGCGTAGTTCTGCCGGTTCTGCAGCGCGAGCCCGGGCACGACGCCGAGGCTCTCCGACAGGTTGACCTGCAGCCGCTGGTTGCGGATGTCGCTGCCGTCGACGCGATCGAGGGAGGCCGGCACGTCGAAAGGATCGGCTTCCATGCGGGTCGCGGTGACGGTGACGGGCTGGAGCTGCTGGACCTGGGCGTGAGCGGAATCGACGCAAGCCAGGAGGAGTGCGATCGCCATGCGGAAACCGTCGTTCCCGCGACGGTGGGATCCCGGTGAACTCGCACTTTCGGCGCAACGCCGCTGGATTTCCGCCTTCGCAGGAACGACGAAATCACGGAGAGTGGTCACTTCGGTGAGCGTCACATCTTGCATCTATCCAGACACACTGTTTGTCGTTTCCGCGAAGTCGGAAAACCGGCGTCCTTCGTCGGGTAGCGACATACTTCATCTCATCATCGAGGCGCGGGCCGGAACGCGATCGAGCAGCGTTGAACCTGGGTCCCGGCCTGCGCCGGGGTGACAGATCTCAAACAGGAATGCCATATCGAAGAACTCGATGAAGATCGCATCGTCGCATGCGCATCCGTATCATCACCGCATGACCGTCGACCTCGTCTTCGAAGAAATCGGCAGCGGCCCGCCGCTGGTGTTGCTGCACGGCCTTTACGGGTCGAGCTCCAATTGGCGGCGCATCGCCAAGGCGCTGTCCCCCGAGCGCCTCGTGATCTCCGCCAACCTGCGCAACCACGGCGGCTCCCCGTGGACCGCGACCATGTCGTACGAGGAGATGGCCGGCGACGTGGCGGCGCTGATCGAGCGGCTCGGCCTCGACCGGCCCGCTGTCCTCGGCCACAGCATGGGCGGCAAGGTCGCGATGACGCTGGCGCTGACCGAGCCCTCGCGCGTCTTCCGACTGATCGTCGTCGACATCGCGCCGGTGTCGTACGGCGACCGTTTCTCTTCCTACACCGCCGCGATGCGAGGCATCGATGCGGTCAACGCAAGCAGCCGCGACGAGATCCGTCGCACGTTGCTGCAGACCATCCCCGACGACCGCGTCGTGGGCTTCCTGATGACCAACCTGGTCCGTCAGGGCGAGCGATACGACTGGCGCATCAATCTCGCCGGGCTGGCCGCGTCGATGGGCGAGATCAGCGCTTTCCCCGCGGCGCTCGCCGGACGTCTCTACGACGGCCCCGTCACCGTCATCGACAGCGATCGATCCGAGTACATCGCGCCGCAAGACCGGCCCCGTTTCACCACGTTGTTTCCGCACGCGCGATTCGAGACCGTCGCCGATGCCGGCCACTGGCTGCATGCCGACCAGCCCGAGGCGTTCGTGGCCGCCGTGCGGCGCGCGCTGAACGGCGGCGACGCGGCATGATCGCGTCGGTCGCCGAAACCCGCTGTACGGCTGTCGGGTGCCGGCGCTAGACTTCGGCATCGCGCACCGACCGCCTCCGCGTCATCACATCGCCAGTCTCAGGAATATCCATGGATCACGCCGGCTCCGCCGTCAAGAAGCCGCTCTACCGCTCGCTGTACTTCCAGGTCCTCTGTGCCATCGTCATCGGCGTGTTGGTCGGCCACTTCTACCCGCACACCGGCGAGGCGATGAAGCCGCTCGGCGACGGCTTCATCAAGCTGATCAAGATGATCATCGCGCCGATCATCTTCTGCACGGTGGTGATCGGCATCGCGGGCATGGAGGACATGAAGAAGGTCGGCAAGACCGGCGGTCTGGCCCTGCTCTATTTCGAGGTCGTGAGCACGATCGCGCTGATCATCGGGTTGATCACCATCAATCTGATCCAGCCCGGAGTCGGCATGAACGTCGACCCCACGCTGCTCGACACCAAGAGCATCGCGGCGTACACCAAGCCCGGGGCGCTGACCAGCACGACGGACTTCCTGCTCAACATCATCCCGAACACGGTCGTCGACGCGTTCGCGAAAGGCGAGATCCTGCAGGTGCTGATGTTCGCGGTGCTGTTCGGCTTCGCGCTGCACAAGTTCGGCGGTCGCGGCACGCTGGTGTTCGACGTCATCGAACGCATCTCGCACGTGCTCTTCGCCATCGTCGGCTACATCATGAAGGTCGCCCCGATCGGTGCGTTCGGCGCGATGGCCTTCACCATCGGCAAGTTCGGCGTCGGCTCCCTGCTGTCGCTCGGCAAGCTGATGGGCACGTTCTATCTCACGTGCTTCCTCTTCGTGTTCATCGTGCTCGGCGCGATCGCGTGGTACCACGGCTTCTCGATCTTCAAGTTCGTGCGCTACATCAAGGAAGAGCTGCTGATCGTGCTCGGCACGTCGTCGTCGGAGTCCGTGTTGCCGCGGATGATGGCCAAGATGGAGAACCTCGGCGTCAACAAGTCGACCGTGGGCCTCGTCATCCCGGCGGGCTATTCGTTCAACCTCGACGGCACGTCGATCTACCTGACGATGGCCGCGGTCTTCATCGCGCAGGCCACCAACACGCCGATGACGCTGCTGCAGGAGATCACGCTGCTCGCCGTGCTGGTGCTGACGTCGAAGGGCGCCTCGGGCGTGACCGGCAGCGGCTTCATCGTGCTGGCGGCCACGCTGTCGGCCGTGGGCCACGTGCCGGTCGAAGGCCTCGCGCTGATCCTCGGCATCGATCGCTTCATGTCGGAAGCGCGCGCGCTGACCAACCTGGTCGGCAACGGCGTGGCGACCGTGGTCGTGGGCAAGTGGTGCGGCGAGCTCGACACCGCGCGCATGACCCGCGTGCTGGACAACGAGAGCACCGTCGAGGCGGACGAGCCGGAACTCGTGCTCGATCGCCGCATCGCACACGAGAACGCGACGGCCTGACTCCGCGCGACGAAAGCGAGCGCCCCCGATGACGACCGCCCGAGTCCACGACGCATCCACGGGGGGCCTGCACCGCATCGTCATCATCGGCGGCGGCGCCGGCGGCCTCGAGCTCGCGACCCGTCTCGGCGACAAGCTCGGCAAGCACAAGCGGGCGCACATCACGCTGATCGAGAAGGCGCGGACGCACTTCTGGAAGCCGCACCTGCACGAGATCGCCGCCGGCAGCATGGACATCGGGCGTTACCAGACCGACTACCTCGCGCAGTCGCACTGGCATCACTTCAGCTATCGCATCGGTGAGGCGACGCGCATCGATCGGCAGGCGCGGATCGTCGACGTGGCGCCGCTGATGGACAACGACGGCCGTGAAGAGGTCGCGCAGGCCCGCCAGTTCGGCTACGACACGCTGATCGTCGCCATCGGCAGCCTGACCAACGACTTCGGCACGCCCGGCGTCGCCACGCACGCCATCCCGCTCGAGGACGCGCGCCAGGCCGAGCGCTTCCATCGTCGCCTGATCAACGCCTGCATCCGCGCCAACGACCAGCAGGCGCCGCTGCGACCGGAACAGCTGCAGGTGGCGATCATCGGCGCCGGCGCGACCGGCGTCGAACTCGCTGCCGAGCTGCCGAACACGACGCGCACGCTGGTCTCGTTCGGCCTCGACCGCATCGACGCGCTCTCCGACATCCGCATCATCGTCATCGAGGCCGCCGATCGCATCCTGCCGGCGCTCCCGGAAAAGCTCTCGACGCAGGCGACGCACATGCTCGCCAAGCTGGGCGTCCACGTGCGCGTCGCCGCGAAGGTCGCCGAGGTCATGCCCGCCGGCGTCAAGCTGGCGAGCGGCGAATTGATCCCGGCGGAACTCGTGGTGTGGGCCGCGGGCGTCAAGGCGTCGGACGTGCTGTTGCAGTTCGATGGCCTCGAGCTCAACAAGCTCAATCAGCTGGTGGTCGACGCGACGCTGCGGACGACCCGCGACGAGCACGTCTTCGCGTTCGGCGACTGCGCGGCATGTCCCTGGCTGGGACGTGATGGCAACCTCGTCCCGCCCCGCGCGCAGGCCGCGCATCAGCAGGCGTCGTTCCTCGTCAAGCAGATCGGTCGCCGGCTGGCCGGCAAGGCGCTCACGGAATGGCGCTACCGCGATTTCGGATCGCTGGTGTCTCTCGGCGAACACTCCACGGTCGGCAACCTGATGGGTGGTTCGGGGAGTGCGTCCGGCGGCAATCTGTGGGTCGACGGCTGGATCGCGCGGATCATGTACCAGTCGCTCTACAAGATGCACGAGCTGGCGCTGCACGGCTGGTGGAAGACGACGCTCGACACGCTGTCGCGGCTGATCACGCGACGGACCGTGCCGCGGATCAAGCTGCATTGACGCCCCTCTTCCACATGATCTCCGGCGCGCCCGATCCGGTCGCGCCGTTCAGCCATGCCGTCGAGTCCGACGGCTGGGTCTTCGTCACCGGGCAGATGCCTTTCGCGATCACGGCGACCGACACGTCGATCGCCGCGCCCTACCCCGACGGCATCGAAGCGCAGACGCATCAGGTCATGCGCAACCTCGAGACCGTGTTGCGGGGGATCGGACTCGGCCTCGAACACGTGCTCTCGGTGCGTGTCTTCCTGCGTCACTTCGACGAGGACTACGACCTGATGAACGCCGTCTACGCCGGCTACTTCGAGCCGGGCCGTCGACCCGCGCGAACCTGCGTCGGGGTCACGGGCCTCGCGAAGGGAGCGCGGGTGGAGATCGACCTGGTCGCGCGTCGCGCGGCGTGATCGTACGTTGCACGGGCTGTCGCGCGTACCGCCCGACCACTGACGACGCGGATTTGACGCCGAGGCGCTGAGCGTCTTCTCGGGCGCCATCCGACAGGGCGCCGGATCGATCGGCCTAGGATCGATCTGTTTCGCGCTCACGCGTTTCGGCGAATCATCGGCCAACGCGTTCCGAGCGCCGCGGCGCCGACGCCGTCCCCGCCATTCACCGTGATCCAGAGGACTTCCATGGCGAGTAATCTCTACGATCCTTCGATCGCACAAGACGACGATCTGCCCTTCAAGCTGATCGGCGGGTTGGCCGCGTCCTGCTTCATCGGCGCGCTGGTCACCGACATCGTCTACTCGCTCGCGCCCGACTTCAAATGGGTCACGTTCTCCGTGTGGCTGATCACCTTCGGCCTGATCGTGGCGGCCGTCGCGACGGTCGTGGGATTGATCCACCGGCTGCGACGCGGACGATTCGGGGCGGTGTTCGCGTATTGGCCCTACCTGCTGGGCTTCGCCGCGGCGATCGTGGTGTCGATCTTCAACGCCTTCGTCCACAGTCGTGACGGCTATCAGGCCGTGGTCCCGGAGGGGCTCACGTTGTCCGCGGTGGCCGTCCTGCTCCTGGTGCTGACGCCGATCGTCGCGCGCACCGTGTCGCGTTCCCGCATCCGAAAGGTTTCGCCGTGATCCGCTCATCCCGTTTTCCTTTGATCGCGATGTCCGCGGCGATCGCGCTCGCGGTCACCGCGTGCGGCAGCAGCAAGACGATCGACCCCAAGTCGCAGATCGGCGCGAACCCGGTGTTGCCGGCGCCGCAGGCCTACCTGCTGCCGCCGATGGAAGTACCCACCGCCGTCGGCTGGAAGACCGGCGAGACCCCGAAGGTTCCGGCCGGCATGCAGGTCGAGGCGATCGCGACCGACCTGCTGCATCCGCGCATCGTCTACGTCCTGCCCAACGGCGACGTGCTGATCGTCGAGACGAACGAACCGCACGCGCCGATCAACCGCCCGAAGGACAAGATCGCGGGCCTGATCAAGGCCGAGGGCGGCACCACCGGCAAGGGCGGCAACCGCATCACGCTGGTCCGCTACGGCGCCGACGGCAAGCCGACGCTGCGCACCGTCTTCCTGTCCGGACTGGTGTCGCCGTACGGCGTCGCACTGGTGGGCAACGACCTGTACGTCGCCAACACCGACGCGCTGATGAAGTTTCCGTACGTCACGGGCGAGACGAACATCCAGGCGCCCGGCGTGAAGATCACCGACCTCCCCGGTGGCCCGATCGATCATCACTGGACGAAGTCGCTGGTGGCCAGCGCGGACGGCAGCAAGCTCTACGTCGGCGTGGGCTCCAACAGCAACATCACCGAGAACGGCATGGAGGCCGAGCTCGATCGTGCCGCCATCTGGGAAGTCGATCCCAAGACCGGCCTGTCGCGCATCTACGCCAGCGGCACGCGCAATCCCACCAACCTGACCTTGGAGCCAACCACCGGCAAGCTGTGGGCCGTGGTCAACGAACGCGACGAACTCGGACCGGACCTGGTCCCGGACTATCTCACCAGCATCCAGGACGGCGCGTTCTACGGCTGGCCGTACAGCTACTACGGACAGCATCTCGACCCGCGTGTCGAACCGCAACGTCCCGACCTCGTGGCGAAGGCGATCAAGCCCGACTACGCGCTGGGCTCGCACGTCGCGCCGCTGGGCGTCACGTGGTACGACCAGGCCGGCCTGCCCGCGGCCTATCGCGGCGGCATGTTCGTGGGCGAACACGGCAGCTGGGACCGCTCGCCGGTCAGCGGCTACAAGGTCGTCTTCGTGCCGTTCAAGGACGGCAAGCCGTCGGGGATGCTGCAGGACGTCGTGACGGGCTTCCTGGCCGACGGTGACAAGCACACGCACGGCCGGCCGGTCGGTCTGGCGGTCGACAAGACCGGCGCGCTGCTGATCGCCGACGACGTGGGCAACACGGTGTGGCGTGTGTCGGGTGCCCCGAGCACGGCGCTGCGCTGATCGCGGGGACCGCCGACGCGGGAGCGCCGACGGAGGACCTTCGTCCATCGACAGGATCGACGTTCATCCGGCTCGGGAGTCACTGCCATCGATCCCGATTTGCAGGCCCTGAGTGCCGGTTTCGCATGGCCCAGTCCGGCCTATCTGTGCGGCATGCTGGTCTTCAGCCTCGTCGGCTACGCGGCGTTTCGCTACGGACGGAAGAACGATCGTTCGCGGACGATGTGGATCGGCGTCGCGTTGATGCTCTATCCGTACATCGTGTCGCCGACGTGGCTGCTGTACGTCGGCGGTGTCGCGCTGTGCGTCGGCCTGTGGTTCGACCGCGATTGAAAGAACAGCGGCTCGCACTCCGTCCGCTGATAGGCGGATCATCGACCCTTTGCATACCAGCGACCGAATGCGGCAGACTGCGGCACACCGCGGTGCGCGGTTGCGAGATCGTCATCGCCCCCGCCGTTCATCGACCCGAAAGGAACAGCATGAAAGCCCAGGACGCGAAGAAGACCGAGAAGAAGAAGCCGACCAAGACGGTCAAGGAAAAGAAGGAAGCCAAGAAGGTCAAGAAGGAAGAGAAGAGCCGGCAGTCCTGAGCATGCGTGGACGCGCGACGCGGCGCTTCATGCGTCTGCGTCATGCGTTCGGGT
>CAZZWS010000094.1:0-924 GCA_964657795.1 Beijerinckiaceae bacterium | reverse complement strand
CATGCGCCTGCTTCACTCGTCGCGCGTGCTCAACAGGATCAAGGCCAGCAACAGCACCTGCAGTGGCAGTCGCGCGACCAGGGCCCAGTACGGGACGGCGGGCCACTGGTCGGCGTGCTGCAGCATCGTGATGTGCACCGGCGTGACGGCGATGGTGACGGCGAACAGCAGATAGCCGGCCCAGCGGCGCGATGCGCGATGCAGTAGTCCCGCGGCGCCGATCAGCTCGAGCACGCCGCTGACGAGGACCGCCGCGAGCGGCCAGGGAATGTAGGCGGGCACGATCCGCACTTCCTGGGCGGTCAACGCGAAGTGGGCGATGCCACCCAGGAAGAACCACAGGAAGACGACGCCGAGTCCGACGTTGCGCGAGCGTGACCGGCGCGGTGGACGGGACGCGGTCGATGCGATGGCTGGGGCAGGATGCATGGTGGCTCGTCTGGATCGTCAATCGTCCCGATGATGCCCTGCCGACGCGCGATGGGCCAGGGTCGCAACGAAGATCGACGGCCGCACGAAGGAAGAGGCGACCGCGCAGCTCGACACGTCGCTGACGCGGCTCAAGACCGACCGCATCGACCTGGCCCGGCATCACGACGTGATCCGCTTCGACGACCGCGACCGCGTGTTCGAGCCGGGCGGATCGATGGAGGCGTGGTCGAGGCGACGAAGGCGGGCAAGATCCGCTACATCGGCTTCACCGGCCACAAGGATCCGCGCCATCCATCTCTACATCCTGCAGGTCGCGCAGGAGCGCGACTTCCACTCCGACACGGTGGAGATGCCGCTCAACATGATTGACGCGCACTTCCGCAGCTTCGCCCATCTCGTGCTGCCGGTACTGGTCGAGCAGGGCATCGGCGTCCTCGGCATGAAGGCGATGGGGGACGGCGTGATCCTGAAGAGCGGCACGCCGATCACCGC
>CAZZWS010000093.1:0-14734 GCA_964657795.1 Beijerinckiaceae bacterium | reverse complement strand
CGCCTGCCACCGAATGCGCATTGCGAGACGATCGATCCGGCCTGCAGCCTCGATCTCGTGCTGACGTGCGAGGCGACGGCGCCGGAGCTGGAGGCGGTCGTGAGCAACTCGTTCGCGTTCGGCGGCACCAACTCGGTCCTGGCATTCACGCGGATCTGAGTCCGCAGGCGTACGGCTCAGGCGCCGTCCCAGCGCATGATGCGATCAACGCGCCGCGGTCATCGCACGACGTGTTGCTACGGTGGATCCCTTCGATCCCACCAAGGAACTTCGTGAAGCCTCATGTCATCTGCCACATGGCCAGTTCCCTCGATGGTCGTCTGCGAGTCTCGCAATGGAGCAAGCCCGAAGGCGGCTCGACGGACGACCGGACGAAGGCCTACGAGGAGCTTCATGACCGGCTCGACGCCGATGGCTGGCTATGCGGGCGCGTCACGATGGGTGAGTTCGCCAAGGGCGAGCCGCATCCATCGGCCGATCCCGGCAGACCCGAGCGCCCGCTGCACGTGGCGCGAAAGGACGCCGACGGCTACGCGGTCGCACTCGACCGGCACGGCACGCTGCACTGGACCAAGGCCGAGGCCAACGGCGATCACCTCGTCATGCTGCTCGGTCGCGACGTGCCGGATGCCCACCTCGCCGAGCTCGCGGCCGACGGCATCTCGTACGTGGTCTCCGACGATCCGGACGTCGACCTCGGTGCGATGCTGGAGACGTTGCACAGCGCGTTCGGGATCGAGACGTTGCTGCTCGAAGGCGGCGGCGGCATCGTCGGGTCGATGCTCGGCGCCGGACTGGTCGACGAGTTCAGCCTGGTGCTGTTCCCGGCGCTGTACGGCAAGAGCGGCGCGCGGTCGATCGTCGAGGCCGACGAGGGACTCGGCGACGGCCTCACCGTGTCGTTGTCGAGCTTCGAAGCGCTCGACCAGGGCGTGATGTGGCTGCGCTACGCGATCCGCTACACGGACTGACCGGCAGCCGGTTCGATCTGCTGCGCGGGGGCGTCGTCGAGGAACCACACCTCGACCGTGCCCTTCAACGTGAGCAGCGTCGGGTTGCCGTGGCGGTCGCGTGCCTTGCCGACCGCGACGCGTATCCATCCTTCGCTCACGCAGTACTCGTCGACGTTGGTCTTCTCGACGCCGTTGAAGCGGACGCCGATGCCGCGCTCCAGTAGCGGCGCGACGTAATACGCACTTTTCGGGCGGGTCGAGAGACGATCCGGTGGATTGCCGGTCGTGGCGGCTTCAGTCATGTCTTCTTCTTTCCTCTAGTCGTCTGTCGGATCTTCAGGCCAGCAGGATCATGCCCGATGTCTTCGCAGCCGCCCGGTCGAACGCTACCGTGCGCACGCAACCCGCAGCAGCCCCCGAACGTTCGATGACGCAGTCCGCGAAGTCGGCGTCGCCGGCCTGGACCAGACGCAGCGCCTGCCAGACGGTATCGGCGCGTTCGACGACGATCTCTTCGTTCTGAGCAGCCCCTCGACGGCTTCGGCGAGTTGCTCACGGCGGAGTTCGTACGCGCCCGAAAGCGCCCGATTCCGAGCGCCTGATGCACCCCGATCGGCACGGTGATCTGTCCCTTGGTGGTGAGCGTGGCGGTGACCATTATTTTCCTGATAAAAAACCAGTTCCTTACGTCATGGTAAGGCGCGGCGACACGCAAGTGCGTCGGGTCGCCGCTGCGTGGCGAAGCGGCGTGGCGCAGGCTCGACGACTTGACGCCCGAGCCGGGTCATCCTATTCTGATGAGAATAATTCTCGTTCTCATGTGACCAATCGTTCGTTGTCTTCCTCCAGGATCCGCGCGCATGTCCGAATCGCCGCTGTCCGCGTTCGCAGCCACGCTGGGAAGGCCCCCGACCGACGACGTCGCGGGCGGTGACGCCTGCTGCGCTCCGATGCCCGAGGGCGGCGGGTCGATCCGCCACTGCTCGCGCCGCCGACGCCTCTGGGAACTCGACGGCTGCGCTCACTGCCCGGTGATCGGCGTCTGCCTCCCGATCACCGCACTGCGTCGCCTCGTCGCGAAGGCGGGCGTCGTCGACATCGCGAGCGACGACTACGCCCTGCATTGCGACGCGATGGGCGCCTGCAAGCGACGCACGCCGGTGGCGGAGACGCTGCAACGGGAGTTCGATCTACGCTATGCGCTGCCGTTGCGCCAGTCCGACCGGTTCAAGACGACCGGAGACCTCGCCGCGTGGTGGCAGCAGACGAGTCGCGGCTGCGACCTGCCGGGCGCGGTGTGGGCCACGATCACCCACGCGCGCTGCGACACCGACCTGCAGCATCGCCTGCTCGGCGAAGTGCACATGCTCCAGCATCGGGTCGGCTCGGCGGAACGCGTCGAGCGCAGCCGTCTGGAGGCCACGCTGGAAGAGCTCGCCGCACTGCGTGGCGCGACTGCGGAACTGCATGAACGCCTGCGGCGGCAAGCGGCGGATCACGCGCGGCGGCTCGCCCGTCAGCAGGACGACCTGACCGGCCTGCGGGCCGCACTCGGCAGCCGTGACATGACCATCGCCGTGATGCGCGGCGAGATCGAACAGGCCCGGCGCGGCGTTGCCGTGTCTGAGGCGTCGGAGCCGTCGACCACACAGAAACAGGCGCGGCGCGAACGCATCGCCGAACTCAAGCGGGCGCTGATGCACGCGCGTTCGGAACTCGTGCGGACTCGCGGACGTGCGTCTGGCGAAGCCGTTTCGCGGCGCCCGGCGCCGCCGGCCGAGGCCGACGAAACCATCGAGCCACCGCTAGCTGCAGCGACGCCGTCCGCGGCACCCTCCGCGACATCGTCCGCGACATTGTCCATAACCGACCGCGTGCTCGACGAGCGTGCCGTGCTGTGTGTCGGCGGCCGTCCCGCCAGCGTCCCGCTCTACCGTCGCATCATCGAACAGACCGGCGGACGCTTCATCCATCACGACGGCGGCGACCAGCAGAACGTGTCGCGGCTCGACGTCAGCCTCGCCGCCGCCGACCTCGTCATCTGCCAGACCGGCTGCATCAGCCACGACGCGTACTGGCGCGTGAAGGACCACTGCAAGCGCACCGGCAAACCCTGCGTCTTCGTCGAGAATCCCGGCTCGACCAGCCTGAAACGCGCGCTGGCCGGCTTCCACGCCGCTGAAACGCTGGAAAGTTGAAGTTGACCCCGCGGCGCCGACATCCGATCCTTGCGGTCGAAGGAGTCGCCGATGCCGCCGGTAGCCGGATCACAGAGGGAAATGCCTGCCGGCCCCGTCGGACTACGGTGCGCTCGACACCATGAAGCGCAGCTTCTACGGTGGGGCCTTCCGGCCGTCGTGCGTGTCGGGCAGGACCTGCTGGCGACGATCGATCCGGACAGCCCTGCCGCCGGCGCTCAAACGTCGCGGGCACGGGCCCTGCTGTGGCTCGTACGCTGTGCACGCAGGGCGGACGAGCTCGACACGGCGCTGGCACACGCGTACGCGGGGATCGGCGCGGCCCGGGCCGCCGGCGACCGTCGGCTCGAATGCCAGTTGCGGGCGCTGTACGTGCACGTACTCGCCAGCCTCGCCCAGAACGAGACCGCGCTCGATGAAGGCTACGAGTTGCTGCGGCGCGCGGTCGGCAGCGGCGATACGCTGGCGCAGGCCGCGTGCTGGCTCGCGCTGGGCCAGGTCCACTGGACCATGCAGCAGTGGCACGACGGCGAACAGGCCTACGTCCAGGCGCTGACGCTGGGACGCCTGTGCGACGACAAGGAGATCTGTGGCCTGGCCAGCAACGGCATCGCCGCCATGGAAAACCACTACGCCACGGAAGCCCGTGCTGCCGGTCGCGCCGACGATGCGCAGGCGCATGCCCGCCGGTCGTTCGCACTGCTCGAAGACTTCACGCGCAACAGCCTGGAGATCGGCGACGCCTACAACGCCTGGATCGGCACGCATAACCAGGCCTGCTGCCTGATCGGCATGAGCGAACACGAAGCCGCGCGCGACCTGTTGAACACGCAACTACGGTTGCTCGACGACGAACGCGGATCACGCCGCAACCTCATCCTTCAGGAACTGGGCCGCATTCACCTCGCCCAGGGCCGGTTCCATCTGGCCATCGCATGCCAGACCGAGGCCCTGGAGATCGCCGAACGGCTGCAGGTGCCGATGCTGGCGATGGACGCCTGCGGCGCGCTCGTGGATGCGCTCGAACGCAGCGGTGACTGCGCGGCGGCGCTGGCGCAGCATCGGCGTTATCACGCGTTGTACGTCCAACTGGCGTCGAGTCGGGGGCAGGCGCACGCGCGGGCCATGGCCGTGATGTACGCGACCGAGAAGACTCTGGCGCTCGCCGAAACGGAGCGGCAGCGCGCCGACCTGCTGGCCTCTGCGAACAGCAGCCTGGTCCAGGAAAAGGCCGTCCTGCAGCGCAGCTCGATGGAGGATGCGCTGACCGGCCTGGCGAATCGCCGTCACTTCGATCTGGCGTTGGAAGATGCGCTCGGGGCCGGCGGGACATCGCTCGACCGCGCGCTCGCGATGATCGACGTCGACCACTTCAAACGCGTCAACGATCGCTTCTCCCATCTGGTCGGAGACGAGGTCCTGCGGCGCCTGGGTGCCCTGCTGCAGCGCTGTTGCCGCAAGCAGGATCTGCCGGCCCGTTTCGGCGGCGAGGAGTTCGCCCTCATCCTGACCGATGTCGACCAGCCCACGGCGTGGGCCGCCTGCGAGCGCCTGCGCGAGGCGGTGGAGGCCGAACCGTGGGCTGCGGTGCATCCCGACCTGCAGGTCACGATAAGCATCGGCGCCGTGCATGCCGGGGAGGCCGGTGTCGCCCGCGAGCCGCAAGGCTTGCTCGCGACGGCCGATTCGCGGCTGTACGCGGCCAAGCACGGCGGTCGCAACCGGGTCGTGGGCGCGCAGCACTGACGACGTCGCGGCGCGTCACGTCCTGTCCTGTCCCACGAGCCCCAGCGGTCGCGCCGCCGCCAGGAGTATCCGCCCCGGCCCGCGACGATCGCACGCCTGTTCGGGCCGACGGCGAGATGCTCTTGGCGCTGCCTGGAGACCGGCTCGCGTCGCCAAGTTTGATGACGCCGCAGTCGCGTTCTAATGGTCCGGAAGAGGTCATCGAGATCGATGGCGTCCGCTGGCTCGGTTCGTCCGCTTCAGGGCAGCTGATGCAAAACCAGGGGCAGCACGGCCGTCGCCCCGCCCTCGCGCAACAGCGCGGCGGCCACGGTCATCGACCAGCCGCTGCGGTAGCAGGCATCGACCAGCAACAGCGGCCCGGCCGGCACCTCCACGTCGGGTCGACGCACCAGGGTCCCGAGCAACGCCGCGACCTTGGCGCCCGACGCCATATCGGCGCCCGGCGGCGGTCCCGCCAGCCGCAGCACGTCGACGAGCGGCAACCGGCCGACCGCCGCCACGTGCGATGCCACCGAGTGGACCAGTCGCGGCCTCAGCGCCGAAGGCATCGGCACCACCGCCACCGGCCGGGCGCCCCAGGTGCTACGCCAACGCCCGAGCACGCCCACCACGCCGTCCAGCAATTGTGGCGGCGCCGGGCCATCCGTTGCGGCGAACAGCGGCAGCAGCGTCTCGGCCCAGCCCGGATCGTCGGCGAAGGCCAGCGCGCGGCCCGCGCTGCAGCCGGCGATCCGTCCCTTGCGGACGCCCCCGGCAGGCCAGACCTTGCGCGGCTCGAGAATCACGTCCTGCCCCCGCGCGAAGACGCGCGCCGCCTCGATCCGAGCCTCGCTCGGCCGCGCGCCCGGACCGGGCAGCCGGCCCGTGCAGACGCTGCAGCGTCCGCAGTCGTGCGGCTCGGGGTCGTCCAGCGCGGTCTGCAGAAAACGCATCAGGCATCCCCGGCCCGCCGCGAACGCCCGCATCAGGCCGGCCTCGCGCTCGCGCACCTGCGCGAGGGCCCGCCAGCGTGCGGCATCGAAGGTCCAGGGTCTCCCGGTGAGTTCCCAGGCGGAGCCCTCGCGCCGCACCACCTCGTCGACCGCGAGAATCTTCAGGAGGCCTTCGAGCCGCCCTCGCCGGATGGCCGTGGCGCTCTCGAGCTGCATGAGCGTCTGGGGTCCCGCCGTCAGGGCGCCGAGGATCTTCGCGACACGCGGTTCGTCGGGCACGCCGGCCGTCGCGAAATAGTCCCAGATGCGTTCGTCGGTCTCGGCCGGCAACAGCACCGCGACGGCTTCGGCCAGCGCCCGGCCCGCACGACCCACTTGCTGGTAGTAGGCCACCGGCGAAGCCGGGGAGCGGACGTGGATGCAGAACGCCAGGTCCGGCTTGTCGTAACCCATGCCGAGCGCCGACGTCGCGACGACGGCCTTCAAGGCGTTGCCGCGCAACGCATCCTCGATCCGCTGACGCTCCGCCGTCTCCAGGCCACCGTGGTAGGCCGCCACCTCGAAGCCGCAGGACCGCAGGAAGGAAGCCAGCCGCTCGGTCTCGGCGACCGTCAGCGCGTAGACGATGCCCGAACCGGCCAACACATCGAGCGCATCGCCGACCCAGGCGTAACGGGCGAGCGCATCGAGTCCGGGCACGACGGCCAGGCGCAGGGACGACCGCGCGAGCGAGCCGCGAAAGGTCAATGATCCAGCCCCCAGCTGACGGGCGATGTCGATCGTGACCCGGTCGTTGGCCGTCGCGGTCGTCGCCAGCACCGGCGTGTCGGCGTCGATGGCCAGCAGCGTCTTCGCGAGGCGCTGGTAGTCGGGGCGGAAGTCGAAACCCCAGTCCGAGATGCAGTGGGCCTCGTCGATCACCACCAGCCCCGCAGCGGCCAGCAGACCGGGCAGGCGCCGCGCGAAGCCCGCGTTGCCGAGTCGCTCCGGCGAGACGAGCAACACGTCGAGCGCGTCACCCGCGATGTCGTCGAAGATCGCGTCCCACTCCGCGAGGTTGGTCGAATTGACGGTGGCGGCGCGCAACCCCGCCTGTGCTGCGGCCTCCACCTGGTCGCGCATCAGCGCCAGCAGCGGCGAGACGATCAGCGTCGGCCCCCTGCCCTCGGCACGCAGGGCCGACGTCGCGGCCCAGTAGACGGCCGACTTGCCCCACCCCGTGGCCTGCACGACGAGCACCCGCGCCCGCTGCTCGACCAGCGCGGCGACCGCCGCGGTCTGGTCGTCACGCGGACGCGCCGCGGGCCCCGCCATCGCGGCGAGGACTCGGCGCATATGGGTGTCGGCGAGGCTCATGGCGGGATCGTCGTCAGCGTGGCGGGCCTACTCCCACTCGATCGTCGCCGGCGGCTTGCCGCTGATGTCGTAGACCACGCGATTGATGCCGCGGACCTCGTTGATGATGCGGTTGCTGACCTTCGCCAGCAGCTCGTGCGGCAGGTGCGCCCAGTGCGCCGTCATGAAGTCGGTGGTCTGCACGGCGCGCAGCGCGACGACCCATTCGTAGGTCCGCCCGTCGCCCATCACGCCGACCGACTTGACCGGCAGGAAGACGGCGAACGCCTGTGACGTCGCGTCGTACCAGTTGCGCATGTGTTCTTCCGCGGGCGTGCCCGCAGTTGACGATGCGGCCGGCACGAAGGGCGTCGCGCGCAGTTCCTCGATGAAGATGGCGTCGGCCCGTTGCAGCAGCGACGCGTACTCCCGCTTGACCTCGCCGAGGATGCGGACGCCGAGACCCGGACCCGGGAACGGATGGCGATACACCATCTCGCGCGGCAGCCCCAGTGCGACGCCGAGCTCGCGGACCTCGTCCTTGAACAGCTCGCGCAACGGCTCCAACAACTGCAGATGCAACGATTCGGGCAGGCCGCCGACGTTGTGGTGGCTCTTGATCGTCGTGGCCTTCTTGGCGCTGCCGACCTTGTTCGACGCCGACTCGATGACGTCGGGATAGATCGTTCCCTGGGCTAGCCAGCGAGCGTTCGGCAGCTTCGCCGACTCGGCCTGGAAGACTTCGACGAACTCGCGGCCGATGATCTTGCGCTTCGCCTCGGGATCGGTGACGCCCGCCAGCTTCGCGAGAAACACGTCGCTCGCGTCGACGTGGATCACCTTGACGCCGAGGTGATCGGCGAACGTGCGCATCACCTGTTCGCCTTCGCCGAGACGCAGCAGGCCATGATCGACGAACACGCACGTGAGCTGGTCGCCGATCGCGCGATGGATCAGCGCCGCGGCCACCGACGAGTCCACGCCGCCGGACAGCCCAAGGATGACCTCGTCGTCGCCCACTTGCGCACGCACCGACGCGATCGCGTCCTCGACGTAGTCGCGCATCACCCAGTCGGGCTTCGCCCCGCAGAGGTCGAGCACGAAACGGTCGAGGATCGCCCTGCCCTGCACGGTGTGCGTGACTTCGGGATGGAACTGGACGCCGTAGAAGCGTCGCTCCTCGTCGGCGATGCCGGCGATCGGACAGCTCGTCGTGGACGCCATCAGCTTGAAGCCCGGTGGCATCGTCGTGACCTTGTCGCCGTGGCTCATCCAGACCTTGAGCATGCCGTGGCCTTCGGCCGTGGTGTGGTCGGCGATGCCGGCCAGCAGCGCGGTGTGGCCGCGCGCACGGACCTCCGCGAAGCCGAACTCCCGATGCGTGCTGGGTTCGACCGTGCCGCCGAGCTGCACCGTCATCGCGAACATCCCGTAGCAGATGCCGAGCACGGGCACGCCGAGTTCGAAGACCGCCTGCGGAGCACGCAGGTCCCGGTCTTCGTAGGTGCTCGCGTGGCTGCCCGACAGGATGACGCCCTTCAGCGTGCCGTCGGCCGCGTAGTCGCGGACGAACGCGTCGCCGACGTCGGCCGCGTGGACCTCGCAGAAGACCTTCGCTTCGCGGATGCGGCGTGCGATCAGTTGCGTGACCTGCGAGCCGAAGTCGAGGATGAGGATCTTGGAATGAGCGGTCACGTGGACGGTACGTTCATGGGTGCGGGTGGCAGCCGCGACAGATTGCGGAAATGCGAGACGCCGAAGACCAGCGCGAGCGCCTGCAGCGCCGCGCAGAAGAACATCGGCAGCCCGAGGCGCCAGTCGTCGCGGGGCAGATGCGAGATGTTGGCCAGGATGGGCGCGGCGATCAACGGCGAGATGACGGCGGTCAGGCTGCTCAACGCCGTCACGGCGCCGAGCGTCTGGCCCTGACTGCGCGCATCGGTCGCGCCCGACACGGCGCTCTGCACGACCGCGGAGACGATGCCGCCGAGGAAGCCGGCGACGATCACCACGTAAAGCATCCAGCCCTGCGTGACGAGACCGTAGGCGACGTAGGACAGCACCGACGACACGAGTCCGAGCACCAGCAGCGACCGTGCGGCATAACGCTTGACGAGGCGGCCGAGCAGAACGCCCTGCACGAGCGCCGCGACGACGCCGACGGTGAACAGCGACCAGCCGTTCTCGGTCGGTCCCCAGCCGAAGCGATACGTGGTGTACAGCACCCAAGACGTGTAGAGCGTGAACTGGGCGAGGCTGGTGCAGGCGATGACGCCGACCAGCCGCCACATGCCCTCCAGCGCCGCGAGCGTCTTCAGCGACGACAGCGGGTTGATGCGCGCGAACTCGAAGCGCCGCCGCTTCTCGACCGGCAACGACTCGGGCAGGACGAAGATGCCGTAGACGAGGTTGACCAGCGAGAGCACGCCGGCGGCGAAGAACGGCAGATGGACGTCGCGTCCGCCGAGCAGCCCACCGATCACCGGACCGGCGATGAAGCCGATGCCGAACATCGCACCCAGCATGCCGAAGCGCTTCGTACGGTCCTCGGGCGCGGTGATGTCGGCGACATAGGCGTTGGCCACGGCCGCGTTGGCCTGCATCGCGCCGCCAACCACGCGCGACGCGATCAGCATCCACAGCGCCGTCGCGAGACCCGTGACGAAGAAGTTGATGGCTAGGCCGCAGAAGCCGATCAGCAGGATGGGCCTGCGACCGAACGCGTCGGACAACGCACCGAGGATCGGCGAGCCGAAGAAGCTCGCGATGGCGAACGCGAAGGCGATGACGCCGTACCAGTACGCTTGCGACTGGGTGCTGGTGGCGAGGCTGCCGACCAGCGACGGCAGCACCGGCACGATGATGCCGATCGACAGCATGTCGATCAGCACGACCAGCATGATGAAGCGCATCGCGGCGGGTCGAGCCGCCGGGGTGTCGGTGGTCATCGCGGAATCGTCAGACTGCATTCACTCCACGCGGTAGTTCGGCGCTTCCTTGACGATCTGCACGTCGTGCACGTGCGACTCGCGCATGCCGGCCGCGGAGATCTCGACGAACTCGGCCTTGCTGCGCAGGTCCTCGATGGTCGTGCAGCCGCAGTAGCCCATGCTCTGCCGCAGGCCGCCGACGAGCTGGTACAGGATGGCCGCGACCGACCCCTTGTACGGCACGCGTCCCTCGATGCCTTCGGGCACGAACTTGTCGATGTTGTTGCCCGGGTCCTGGAAGTAGCGGTCGGCGGAGCCCTCGGTCATCGCGCCCACCGAACCCATGCCGCGATACTCCTTGTACGAGCGGCCCTGGAACAGGATGACCTCGCCCGGCGCCTCCTCGGTGCCGGCGAACATGCTGCCCATCATGACGGTTGATGCTCCCGCCGCGATGGCCTTCGAGATGTCGCCCGAGTAGCGGATGCCCCCGTCGGCGATGACCGGGATGCCGCTGCCTTCGAGCGCCTTCGAGACGTTGGAGATGGCCGTGATCTGCGGCACGCCGACGCCCGCGACGATGCGCGTCGTGCAGATCGAACCCGGCCCGATGCCGACCTTCACCGCATCGGCGCCGTGGTCTGCGAGCGCGGACGCCGCTGCGCCGGTGGCGATGTTGCCGCCGATGACCTGGATGTGCGAATAGCGGTCCTTGATGTCGCGCACCCGGGCCAGCACGTTGGCGCTGTGGCCGTGTGCGGTATCGATCACGAACACGTCGACGCCCGCCGCGGACAGCAGCTCCGCGCGCTCGTCCGTGTCGGCGCCGATGCCCAGGCCCGCGCCGACGCGCAGCTTGCCCTGCTCGTCCTTCGACGCGTGCGGATGTTCGACGGCCTTCTGGATGTCCTTGACCGTGATCAGGCCGCGCAGCTCGTCGTCGCCGTTGACGACGACTACGCGTTCGAGGCGGTGGCGATTCATCAGCCGCTTGGCCTCGTCGAGCGTGGCGCCTTCGTGGACGGTGACGAGCTTGTCGCGCGGCGTCATCTTCTCGCGGACCTCGGCGTCGAGCTCGGTCTCGAAACGCAGGTCGCGGTTGGTGATGATGCCGACGACGCGCTTGCCCTCGACGACCGGGAAGCCGGAGATGCCGTGCTGGCGGGTCAGCTCGATGACCTCCGAGATCTTCATCGACGGCGGGATGGTGATGGGGTCGCGCAGCACACCGGACTCGTAGCGCTTGACGCGCGACACCTCGCGCGCCTGGTCCTTCGGCGGCATGTTCTTGTGGATGATGCCGATGCCGCCTTCCTGCGCCATGGCGATGGCGAGACGCGCTTCGGTGACCGTGTCCATCGCCGCGGACACCAGCGGGATGTTGAGCGTGATGCGACGCGTGAGGCGCGTGGTGAGGTCGGTATCGCGGGGGAGTATGTTGGAATAGGCCGGAACCAGCAGGACGTCGTCGAACGTCAGGGCCTTTTGACTCAAACGCATTGCGTTTCCTTTTTTCCCAAAAGCGAATTATACAGAAGGGTCGTGCGCGGCCTCACCGCCGCGGTGGTGGGCTGGCTTACAATTTTGTCGTGTTGACGACGTACCGTTCTCCAGGACCGCCGATGATCGCCATGCCCTTCCTTCGTGTCTTCAGCCCCGTGGTGGCGGCGACGATCGTCGCATCGCTGGTGCTCGCGTCCGGCCCCGCCACGGCGCAGTGGATCTGGAAGGACGAGGCCGGCCACGTCATCGCCAGCGACCAGCCGCCACCGCCCGACACGCCACCATCGCGCATCGTCAAGCAGCCGCGGGCGCGCGCAGCCAATGCCCCGGCGGCGCCGAGCGCCCCGCCCGTCGATGCGCAGAAATCGCTGGCCGACCGCGACCTCGAAGCCAGACAGCAGGAGAAGGCCAATGCCGACGCCGCGAAGAAGGCGGCCGACGACGCCGCGCGTGCGCAGGCGATGCAGGACAACTGTCGTGCGATCCGCGGCAACGTGGCGGCGTTGCAGGCCGGCGGCCGCGCGGCCCGCTTCAACGAGAAGGGCGAGAAGGTCTACATCGACGACAACCAGCGCCAGGACGAGATCAACAAGCAGCAGGCGCAGGCGGCTCAGTACTGCAAGTGACGGACTGACCGGTCGCGGCCGCCTCGATCTTCGCGGCCGTCTTCTTGGCCGCGCGTCGACGACGCGCCTCCTTCGGATCGACGACCAGCGGCCGCAACAGCTCCACCCGATCGCCGTCGACGAGCACCGTGTCCATCGTCGCGCGGCGACCGAACACCGCCAGACCGAGGGCGTCGAGGTCCTGGCCCAACGTCGCCGCCATCGCCGAACGTGCGAGGGCATCGGCCACCGTCGTACCGGGCGCGAGCGTCACGATCTTGCGCCACGCGCGATCGGGCTCCGCGTAGCACACCTCGATCCGCATCACGCTACCCGCCCGCCGCGACCTCGTCGGCGCGCTTGACGAAGCTGTCGACCATCGACGATGCGATCTGGTGGAACACCGGGCCCACCAGCTTTTCCAGCAGGAAGTTGCTGAAGTCGTAGTCGAGCGCCAACGTCACCTTGCAGGCGTCGTCGCTCAGCGCGAGGAAGGACCAGCGGCCGTCGAGCTTCGAGAACGGCCCGCTGACGAGCTTGAGGTCGATGCGGTCGTCGGGATGCTGGTCGTTGACGGTCGTGAAGCTCTGCCGGATGCCGTGGAAGTTGATGTCGATCTCGGCGGTCACCCGGCTGCCTTCCGCCGAGACGACGCGGGATCCGCCGCACCACGGCAGGAACTGCGGATAGGACGGAATGTCGGCGACCAGCGCGAACATCTGGTCGACGCTGTGACGGACCAGAACGGATTTTTCGATCGTTGACATCGCAGGCGGTCAGGAACGACACGGCGGGCCGGTCGACTAGAATGCGCGGCTCTACGCCGCACGGAGTAACGGAATTCTACCGAAGCCGCCTGCGCGACCCCCATCATGAGCATCGTCGACAACCGGAAGGCCTATCACGAGTACTTCGTCGAGGACCGCTATGAGGCGGGGCTCGTGCTCGAAGGCTGGGAGGCGAAGGCGATCCGCGCCGGTCGCGCGAACATCAAGGAAGCGTACGTGCTGGTCCGCGGCGCCGAGGTGTTCCTGTTCGGCGCGCACATCACGCCGCTGATCAGCACGTCCACGCACACGATTCCCGATCCGGTCCGCACCCGCAAGCTGCTGCTGCACGCCGAGGAGATCAAGAAACTGATCGGCAAGGTCGAACGCGCGGGCTACACGCTCGTGCCGATCAACCTCCACTTCAAGGGCGGCCGCATCAAGCTCGAGGTGGGGCTCGCGAAGGGCAAGAAGCTGCACGACAAACGGCAGGACGAGAAGGACAAGGACTGGAAGCGGGAACAGCAGCGCCTGATGAAGACGCGTTAGCACAAGGCGACCGGATGGCCGTCAGGCCAGGGGATCGATCACCCGCAAGGCGGAGAACCTGCGGAAGTCGCGGTCGTGCGTGTAGAGGCGCACCACGCCGTGCTGGAGCAATACGGCGGCGAGATACGCGTCCGGCACCAGGTTGCCGCGGGTCGGCACGCCGGACGTCAGACGGCGGTAGATGTCCAGAAAACCTTCTTCCTCGTTGAGCACCCGGCACATCGGCGTCGCAAGCAGCGATTCCACGTTGCTCAGTGCCTGCGCATGCGTCAGCGGCTTCGCGAAGATCGCGGGATGCGTGGCCTGCGCAGATAGCTCATCAGCGTCACCCAGGCCAGACAGAAGGTCTCCGAGCCCCGTGCGCAACCCTCCACGAACGCCGACGCCTTCGGATGTCGGGCGCAGTTCGTGTCCGACGCGTAGAGCAGGATGTTGACGTCGACGCCGAAGCTCACCGGTGACGCCGGTCCATCGCGTCGAGCACCGCGTCCTTGTCGCGCAGGTCGATCCTGGCCGCCATCGAGCTGGTAACCCAGCGGAAAGGTGGCCTTTCGGTGTCCACGTGTCGCGTTTCCGAAAGCGACCGTGCCAACAGGTCGGAGACCAGTCGGCCCAGCGAGTGGCCGGTCTTTTTCTGAAGGCGCTTCACGTCGTTCGGGACGGGGTCGTCGATATCGATCGTAGTCCGCATGATGCGTAATGCTGATGAGCACGACATCAGATGTCAATCAACGCCCGAGCGGTGGGATGCGCCGAAAAACACTAGTGGCGTCCCTTCGTCGGCGCTTCCATGCTCGGTGAGCCGATTCCCTGCGGCGGCGCGTCCTTGCCGCCTGGACCGCTGGCGGGGTTCGTCGAGCCGCCGCTTCCGGCCGCGCTCGCACCGCTCTTGTCGGTGGTTCCGCTCCGAGCCGAAGCCTTCTTGCCGCCGGCTCCCGGCCCGTCGTCGCCACTGGCGCCCTTGTGCTGCTGACGCGCGATGACGATGGCGCCTTCGGTCACGTCGTCGTTGGGATTCGCGACGATGGTCATGCCGGCCTGGAGGCCGCGGACGATCTCGACCTCGTTGCCGTAGTCGCGACCCAGTTCGACCTTGCGCAGACGGATGCGACGAGCCTGCGCCGGATCCGGGTCGTCGGTATCGTCGCCCGAAGCGGCGCCGCTGCCGGCCTGACCGGATGCGCCAAAATCAAGGCGCTCGTGACGAAAAAGC
>CAZZWS010000092.1:2707-15020 GCA_964657795.1 Beijerinckiaceae bacterium | reverse complement strand
CGGGGTCAGCGAAGCAATGCGGGGTAACCGGTTCACGCGCACGAGGGATGGCCGTACCCGTGATCGCCGCCGATTGTAAGGGGCGATCCATCGCCCCGATCGTGGACCTGCACAAATGTTCGTCACGAAGTCGGCACGGTCTGTCGATGCCGTTCGATCGACATCGCGCACGCGATTCCGGACACGGTCATCCATGTCCGAAAACGGCTGGTCGAGCGGGGTGGCCGCGCGTATAAGGTCGTCATGACTCCAACCCTTCTCGATGCGGACGCGTGCTACCGGGCCGTCGTCGCGCGCGACCGGCGCTTCGACGGCCACTTCTTCACGTGCGTGCGCACCACCGGTGTCTACTGCCGTCCGGTGTGCGCCGCGCGCACGCCGCTGCGCGCGTCGTGCGTTTTCGAGCGGACGGCCGCCGCCGCCGAACGCGGAGGCTTCCGGCCATGCCTGCGTTGCCGGCCCGAACTCGCGCCGGGGCGCGTCGCGTTCGACACGACGCTCGCCGAGGCGATCTTCGCGCATCTCCAGAAGGGCGCGCTCGACGACGGCTCGATGGAAGGACTCGCGCAGGACATCGGCCTGTCGAGCCGCCAGATCCGACGGATCGTCGTCGATCGCTTCGGCGTCACGCCGATCGAGATCGCGCAGACGCAACGGCTGCTGTTCGCGAAAAAACTATTGCAGGAGACGTGCCTGCCGATCACGCAGCTCGCGTACGCGTCGGGCTTTCGCAGCCTGCGACGTTTCAACGCGGCTTTTCAGCAGCACTACGGGCTCGCACCGACGACGTTGCGTCGCGTGGGCCGCACGGTCGAGACCGACGCGCGACCCGACGATGGGATCGCGTTGCGCCTGTCGTATCGACCGCCGCTCGACTGGGGCACGATGGCCGCCTACCTCGCGCGGCGCGGGGCGCCGGGCGTCGAGCAGGTCGTCGAGGATCGCGGCGTCCCGGTATATCGACGGACCGTGTCGTGGAGCGGGCCGCAGGGACCGGTCGAAGGCTGGCTGTCGGTAGCGCCACCGCGCGGCAGGCGCGGCGCGGCGGAGCCCGCGGTCCTGGTCGCGACGTTGTCCGGCAGCCTGTTGCCCATGCTGATGCAGGCCACGCAGCGGCTGCGCGAACTGCTCGACCTCGATGCCGATCCTCTGCGCATCGCGGCGCATCTCGAGAGCGACCCGCTGCTGGCCGTCGACCTGCGTGCCGCTCCGGGCCTGCGCATGCCGGGCGCGTGGGATCCGTTCGAACTCGCGTTGCGCGCAGTCCTCGGTCAGCAGGTCAGCGTGGCCGGTGCGTCGACGCTGGCGGGCCGTCTCGCGCGGCGCTTCGGCGCGCCGATCGCGACGCCGTTCGCGGGACTCGACCGGGCCGCGGCGACGGCGCAGACCCTCGCCGGGTCCGAACTCGACGACATCGCCGCGATCGGCATGCCACGGTCGCGGGCCGCCACCATCCGTGTCCTGGCGCGTTTCGCGGCCGACGGCGGGCTGCGGATGCCGCCGGGGACGAGTTGCGACGACGCCATCGCGAAGCTCGTCGCGTTGCCCGGGATCGGTCCGTGGACCGCGCATTACGTCGCGATGCGCGCGCTGCGCCATCCCGACGCGTTTCCGGCCGGCGACCTCGGGTTGCGGAAGGCCTTCGGACGTCTGAGCAACGCGACCGGCGCCGAGGACCCGGCGATCCCGAGCGAAGCCGCGCTCGATCGCTACGCGCAGCGCTGGCGCCCGTGGCGCGCGTATGCGGCCGCGACGCTGTGGCAATCGCTGTCGCGGCCCATCTGAACAGGAGCAACGATGAACACGATCCATTACCTCGAACACGGCAGCCCCATCGGGCCGCTGCGCATCGCCGCGTCGCCGGCCGGACTCGTCGCCGTGTACATGCAGGGGCAGCGCCATCGGTCCGCGGAGGTCGATCCCGCCTGGCGACCGGCCGATGCGGCCTCGTCGTCGATCCTCGACGAGACGCGGCGACAGCTCGACGCCTACTTCGCCGGCCGCCGCACGACCTTCGCGTTGCCGCTCGCCGCGACGGGCACGACGTTCCAGCAAAGCGTCTGGGCCGCCTTGCTGACCATCGCCTGCGGCCAGACCATCAGCTATGCGGAACTCGCGCGTCGCATCGGTCGCCCGAGCGCGGTCCGCGCCGTCGGCCTGGCCAACGGCCGCAACCCGTTATCGATCGTCGTGCCGTGTCATCGGGTGATCGGCGCCGACGGATCCATGACCGGCTACGGCGGCGGCCTCGAGCGCAAGGTCTTCCTGCTCGCCCTCGAAGCGGGGAGCGCCCGACCCGTCATCGCTTCTGCAGGCCGCCAGCCGGCGCTCATCTGAGCGGTCCGCACCGGCTGCGCGTTCTGGGTTCTAATACGCCATGATCCGGACGCCGCCGACGGCACGCCCGGCCGCCGCCGACAATCACGCCCCAGGAGCCCATGGCCAAGCCCAACTACCAATACGAGAAACGCCAGAAAGACCTTGCGAAGCAACGCAAGAAGCAGGAGAAGGAACAGGAGAAGGCCGCGCGCAAGGCGGTCAAGGTCGCCGACATCGAGCCTGACGGCGGAAGCGCCGAACCGGGCGTCGCCGCACCCAGCGAAGAAAGCGCGCAGGACTCCGTCGCGTCGTCCTGAACGTCCGACTCCGGTCGTGATGCGGCCGAGCCGATCGGCGGCGACGCGCACCTTGCGGGTCGATCGCGACGCTCGATGCATCGTCGTCCCACGCCGCGCCGCACCCCATGTCCTCGTCCGCATCGCCGTCTGACCACGGTTCTCTGTCCGCGATCTTCTGGGCGCTCGGCGCCAACGGCGGCATCGCCGTCGCCAAGTTCGCGGCCGCGCTCTACACGGGCTCGGGTGCCATGCTCGCCGAAGCCATCCACTCGCTCGCCGACTGCGCCAACCAGATCCTGCTGCTGATCGGCTTGCGTCAGGCCGACGAGGGCGTCACCGAGGTCCATCCGCTCGGCACCGGTCGCGTCGTCTACTTCTACGCGATGATGGTCGCGTTGCTGCTGTTCATGCTCGGCGGCGCGTTCTCGGTGTACGAGGGCGCGAAGCGTCTGTCGCATCCGGAAGCGGTCCACGATCCCTACGTCGCGCTCGGGGTTCTCGGTATCTCTCTGGTGCTGGAGTCGCTGTCGTTGCGCGGCGCGCTCAAGCAGATCCGCAAGACCCGGGGCGATCGGGGTCTGTGGCAGTGGTTTCGCGAGACCCGCCAGTCCGAGTTGCTGGTCATCGCCGGCGAGGACGTGGCCGCCCTGGCGGGCCTGACGCTGGCGTTCATCGCCGTCCTGGCGTCGCAGATCACCGGCAACCCGGTGTTCGACGCGCTCGGCAGCATCGGTGTCGGTCTCCTGCTGATGGTCGTGGCGTTCCTCGTGATGCGCGAGGTCAAGAGCCTGATCGTCGGCGAATCCGCCGAGCCCGCCATCCGCCGCGCCATCCGCGATCACGTCGTCGCGCGTGCCGAAGTCCGTTCGGTGATCAGCCTCATCACGTTGCAGTGGGGCGATGCGATCGTCGTCGCGGTGCAGGCCGAGATGGCGCCGCAGCCGTCGGCGGCGGCGTTGGTCGACGCGATCAACGTCGTCGAGGACAGCATTCAGACTCGCTGGCCGGACGTGAAATGGGTGTTCTTCGAGCCCGATCACCCGACGGCCGATCGGGCGGCGCAGTCACCGGCGTAAGCGGGCGGGGCGCTCAGACCAGGATCACGAAAGCGATCGCCAGCGCGCTGACGACCGCCGCGGGCCACGCATTCTCGACGGCGTGGCGCATCGTCGCAGCCGTGCACCGGAGGGTCGCGGTCATGTCCGATCCCCGGGCTCATCGGTACGGGCGAATGGGGCTTGCATCAGGGCTCCTGGAGACGTCGAACGGCGTCGCTCGATGCCGTGCAGTATCGATCGTGCTGTGATATACGTCCAAGCAATCGTCGTTATTCGAGGCATATCGATTAGCTCATGGCCCGGCAGCTCGACCTGAATCTTCTGCAAGCACTCGAAGCGCTGCTCGCCGAGCGCAACGTGACGCGTGCGGCGGTTCGGCTCAACACGACGCAGCCGGCGTTGTCCGCCCAGCTCGCTCGGCTGCGCCGGATGTTCGACGACCCGTTGTTCATCCCGAGTTCGCGCGGCATGACGCCGACGCCGCGGGCGCTGGAGATCGAGGAGCGACTATCGGAGCTGATGGACGGCCTGCGGCTGGTCGTGACGCCGCGCAGCTTCGACCCGAAGACGTCCGCCGCGACGATTTCGTTCGCGGCGACCGACGCCACGCAGTTCCTGCTCGCGCCGATGGTCCGCGAAATGCACGCGATCGCGCCCAATGTGCGCGTCTCGGCGCGACCGGTGCAGCGCATGACCAAGCCCGAGATCGATCGCATGCTCGCGACCGGTCTGCTCGACATGGTGATCGGACCGCGTGCGGTCCTGCCGGACGATCTCAGGGCGCGGATCGTCAGCACCGAGAACTATCGCTGCGTGCTGCGGAAGGGCCATCCGTTCGACAAGCCGACGATGTCGCTCGACGACTTCTGTTCGCTCGAACACATCTTCGTGTCGCCGTTCGGCGGCGATTTCCACGGCGACGTCGACGCGGCTCTCGCGAGCCTCGACCGCGCGCGTCGCGTGGTGGTGTCGATCCCCAGCGTGCTGGTCGCGACGCGGATCCTCGAGACCAGCAATTTCGTCGGCGTCTTCTCGGAGTCGCTGGCCCGGCGCGAGGCGCATATCTTGCGCAGCTACCCGCTGCCGGTCGACATCGGCAAGCTGCAACTCGTGCTGGCCTGGCACGAGCGCACGCACGTCAACCCCGCGCACCAGTGGTTTCGCGATCGCATCGCCGGCGCGATGAAACAGGTCGCCGACGAGACGGAGCCGAAGGGTTTCGAGGAAACGACCGCGACCGCGTGAGTCGTCGTGCCATGCGTTCGAGCGGCGATGCGGTCGATCACCAGAGCTTGACGCCTTTCGAGGCGCAGGTCACCGGGGATGGCCGCAGTTGTTCGACCGGCACCGGAGACGGGAATCGATCGGAGGCCGATCCGGTGTAGCCGCAATGATCGGTCGCGCAGATGGCGACCTTAGCCGCCAACTCGGCAAGGGCGACCCACTTGTTGCACGTCGGCTGCAATTCCTTGAAGGGCTTCGACTGATCCGACGGAGCACGGTCGACCGGACTGCCGTCCGACGTTTCCACGCTGGCTCGCGCGGCCTCCCGAATCGTTCGGGCACTGACGTCGAGAGGCCCTGATGCGACTGGCGTCGTCGAGGCCGGGCTCGTCACGAGCGTCGTCGACGGGTCGGGCGCCGCTGCCGGCGGCGACGTGATGGCCATCGCCGGTGATGCCAGCGTCAGCACGATGCTGCAGATCACGATCGTTCGAAGGCTGCAGGGTGGAAGCAGGGCGCGCATCGGACAATGATGCACGCGCCGCCAACAGGCGTCCACTCCTCAACGCGACGAAGCTAAGCCGTCGTCAGCTTCCTCGCGGCCTTCTTGACGACGGTCTTCGATACGGCTTTCTTGGCTGTTGCCTTCTTGGCGATCGTCGTCGGCGCCGTGGTCGAGGGTCCGCCGGAGGTGGGCTCGACTTCAGGCGCCGCCGCCTTGCCCGTCACCTTCTTCGCGGCCGGCTTGCGGGGCTCGAACTCGAACGCCACCTTGCCCTTCTCCGCGTCCCACACCAGGAACGCCTTGAAGAATCGATTGGTCCGCGACGACTTGAAGCCCGGCAGCAGATCGGTCTTGCCGGTCTCCAGCAGCTGCTTCACCTGCTCCGGCGCCACCTCCTGTTGCAGGATGATCTTGCCGGTCTTGAAGTCGCAGGTCTTCGGCGGATTGATCGCGTTCTCGCAGACGTACGACAGCCCGAGCTCGTAGACGCCACCACCGCACTTCGGACACCCGCCGAGCGGCTGCTGGCCGGTGAAGTCGACCGGCTCGCTGTTGGCGTCGTCGTTGTTCTGGCCGAAGTCGAACTCGAGCTTGAGGTTCTTCGTCTCGTCGTCCGGGACGATCTTGAGGATCGCCGCGAACGGTCGGCCCATCTTGCTGCGAAAGCCCTGCAGCGGCCCGATCTCGCGATTCGTCAGCAGTTGCTCGACCTCGGGAATCTCGAACTGACGACCGCCCGGAATCTTGCTGATCGAGAAGCCGCAGCCGTGATCGTTCGCGGTCTTCTCCCCGATGCAGGCGAAGCGACGATAGTTCTCGTGCACCTTGCCGCGACAGTTGGGGCAGGGCGTCTGCAGCGTCGCGTAGTCGCCCGGAATCGTGTCGCTGTCGTATTCCTTCGCGCGCTTGACGATGATCTGCGTCATCTGCGCGATCTCGCGCATGAACGCGTCGCGACTCATGGCGCCCTTCTCCATCAGCCTCAGCTTGTGTTCCCACTCGCCGGTTAGCTCGGGCGCGGTCAGCTCGGTCACGTCGAGACCCCGCAGCAGCGTCATCAACTGCGACGCCTTGGCGGTCGGGATCAATTCGCGGCCTTCGCGGACCATGTACTTCTCGTACAGCAACCCTTCGATGATGGCCGCGCGCGTGGCCGGCGTTCCGAGGCCCTTGCCGGCCATCGCTTCGCGCAGGTCGTCGTCGTCCATCAGCTTGCCGGCGCCTTCCATCGCCGACAGCAGCGTGGCTTCGGTGTAGCGCGCGGGTGGCTTGGTGACGAGGCCGACGGCCTCGATCTTCTCGGTCTGCGGCTTCTCGTCGGGGGCGACCGCGACCAGGTTGGCGTCGTCCTCGACCTCCTTGCCATAGACCTGCAGCCAGCCCGGCGTGACCAGCACCTTGCCCTCGGTCTTGAACTTGTGACCGGAGACCTCGGTGATGCGGGTCGTGACCATGAACTCGGCCGGCGGAAAGAACACCGCGAGGAAGCGCTTGACGACCAGGTCATAGAGCTTCTGCTCGGGCTCCGACAGGTTCTTCGGAGCCTGCAGCGTCGGGATGATCGCGAAGTGGTCGCTGATCTTCGAGTTGTCGAAGATCCGCTTGTTGGGCTTGACCCACTCGCCCTTCAACACCATCGCGGCGAGCTGGTGATAGTTGTTGGAGTCCTTGAGCATCTTCAGCGTGTCGTCGACCGTCGGCAGATAGTCCTCGGGCAGATGGCGGCTGTCGGTCCGCGGATAGGTCAGGACCTTGTGACGCTCATAAAGCGCCTGCGCGAGCCCGAGCGTGTTCTTGGCCGAGAAGCCGAAGCGGCCGTTGGCCTCGCGCTGCAGGGTCGTCAGGTCGAAGAGACCCGGCGCCATCGACGTCGACGGCTTGGCCTCCTCGGTGACGGTGCCGGTCTTACCACGGCAGGCAGCCACGATCGAGTCCGCCGCGGCCTTGCTCCACAGCCGCGAGTCGCGCTGATGCACGTCCTCGTCCGTGCGCTTGAATTTCGGATCGAACCAGCGACCCGGATAGACGCCGGCGGCCGCGATGAATTCGGCCTGGACCTCCCAGTAATCGCGCGGGACGAACTGCTTGATCTTCTCTTCGCGCTCGACCACGATCGACAGTGTCGGCGTCTGCACGCGACCCACGGTGGTCAGGAAGAAGCCGCCGCCCTTCGAGTTGAAGGCGGTCATCGCGCGCGTGCCGTTGATGCCGATCAGCCAGTCGGCCTCGGACCGGCTCTTCGCCGCGTCGGCCAGCGGATTCATCTGCTCGTCGCTGCGCAGCTTGCCGAAGCCGTCGCGGATCGCGCCCTGCGTCATCGACTGCAGCCACAGGCGGCGCACCGGTTGCTTGGCCTTGGCGTGCTGCGCGATCAGCCTGAAGATCAGCTCGCCTTCACGGCCCGCGTCACAGGCGTTGATGAGTTCGCCGACGTCCTTCCGCTTGATCAGGCGCGTCAGCAGCTTGAGGCGCGACTCGGTCTTGGCGATCGGGTTGAGGTCGAAGTGCGGCGGGATCACCGGCAGGTTGGCGAAACTCCACTTGCCGCGCTTGACGTCGTACTCCTCCGGCGCCGCGATCTCGACCAGGTGGCCGATCGCGGACGACAGGACGTACGCGTCCGACTCGAAGTAATCGTCGTGCTTCTTGAAGCCACCCAGCGCCCGCGCGATGTCGTTGGCGACCGAGGGCTTCTCGGCAATGATGAGAGCCTTGCTCATTGAACCTTTGCTCGGCGACGGGCCGCTGGAAATCGGGTTGTTGGCTGGGACGCGAGGTCCACGCGACGTACTGGCCGCATCGTGGAACAACCTGCGAAATCCGCTGAATCGACGCGTCTGACCAGACCAGATGATGGCCGGCATCATAAGCGCAAGAATTTAATTGATGCAAAGCGCGACCGGCGGAGCCGATCGGAGGATCAGTGCATCACGCGCGGCGAGCCGTCTTCCAGAAGCTCTTCGAGGATCAGCGCATCGGGCTCCTCGCCCTGGCTCCAGAACACCATCAGCACGATGACGCGGAGCGATTCGAGCGAGACCGGGGTCTCGTCGGTGGCCAGGGCGCGTTCGATGACGACCTCGCGCAGCAGCGGGTTGAGCACGCCCGCTGATTCCAGGAACGACAGGAAGCCGATGCACTCGGCGCCGAGACGATCGTATTCCACGTCGACGTAGACGCGGAAGGAGGACGACTCCGCGTAGGCGACGGGTACGGTGGTCTGCGTGATGGTGGCAAGGCCGGACAGCCAGGACAGCGCGCTGTCGATCTCTCCACCCTCGAAGCCGGCCGCAGAGAGTTTCCTGGCGAGCGTGTCCGCATCGGGGCACGCATCGGGCCGGTAGTAATTCTCGTAAAGATAAACGAGGACGTCGAACATGTGCCCGCAATGTACCCCGCCGTCCGATTCGATTCAAGTCGCTTCGGTCGGCGTCGTGCCTTCGCCCGACCGGACCGGCCCGACGGATCACGTCACGAGGCGTTGCACGCGGCTGCCCGGCAGGCGAACGATGGCGCCGGCGAGTTCGAGGTCGAGGAGGCGCGCGGACAGATGCGATATGTCGAGATCGCAGCGGACGGCGAGGTCGTCCGCCAGGACCGGGTCGAAGCCGAGCGCGGCGAGGACGGGGTCCGTGGGCGCGCATTCGGGAACGTCTCGTCGTGTCGATCCCGCGGTCCGGGTACGCGTTGGTTCCGCCAGTTCGTCGAGCACGTCGGCCACCGAGTCGACCAGCTTCGCGCCTTGACGGATCAATTGATGACTGCCTTTCGACAACGGCGAATGGATCGAGCCGGGCACCGCGAAGACGTCCCGGCCGGCCTCGGTGGCGAGACGTGCCGTGATCAACGAGCCGGACCGCGCGGCGGCTTCGATCACCAGCACCCCGCGTGCGAGGCCCGCGATGATGCGGTTGCGGCGCGGGAACTGGTGCGCGCTCGCGCTCGTGCCGAGCGGCAGTTCGGACACCAGCACGCCGTGTTCGGCGATGCGATGGGCGAGCGCCCGATGCGTTGCGGGATAGACGATGTCGGCCCCGGTCCCGATCACCGCGATGGTCGATCCGCCGGTGTCGCCGGCGGCGAGCGCGCCTTCGTGCGCGGCCGCGTCGATGCCCAGCGCGAGTCCGCTCGCGATGGTGTATCCGTTCGCGGCCAGCGCTTCGGCGAAGCGCCGGGCGTCGGTCAGGCCCTGCGGCGTGGCGTTGCGGCTGCCGACGATCGCCAGCGTCTTGCGAGTCAGCAGTTCGACGCGGCCTATCACGTACAGCAACGGCGGCGGGTCGGCGGTCTCGAGCAACGCGGGCGGATAGCGCGTGTCGGCCAGCGTGACGACGTGATTGCCGGGCCGGCGGGCCCAGGCCTGCGTGCGCGAGATCAGGTCCTGGAGCGCCGCGTTGGGCGAGCGCCTCAGCGCGTTCGCGACCGCGGGCGTGACCACGCTCGTCAATGCGTCGTGTGTGACCTCGAAGATCGCCTCGGGGAGTCCGAACGCGCCGAGCAGTGCACGGCACGTCGACGGTCCGACGCCCGGGGTCTCGGTCAGCCGCAGCCACGCCACGATGTCGTCGTCGGCGTCGTCGTCCATGCCGTCGACGTCCATCGCGGTGACCGCCGCGGGGCTCAGGGTTGCGTCACGGAATCGCCGACCTCGACCGAGTCGGTCGTGGACGTGATCAGTCCGTACGCGATGTGGTCGAAGACGCGGAAGACGAACAGCAACCCCTTGCGTTCCTCGGGCAGGGTGATGTCTTCGCGGCGCCCGTTGGTCCGGTCGGCAATCGTCCGTCCATACGTCTTGATGGCGAGGATGGTGCCGACGTCGAGGCCGTCGGCCGAGCCCCGATTGACGGCGACGACCATGTTGATGCCGGCGTAACGCGTATCGGCGTAGGTGGAGACGATGCGGCCGCGGAGGGCGCCGGCCGGCGCGTGCGGCATGTAGTTGATGACGACGGGCTTCGTCGCCGCCACGAGGCGGTCGCCGGCGTTGACCTCCCGCTTCGACGACGTGATGGTGATGGTGGCCGGATCGCCGGGCCGCGTGACGCGGGCGGTGCCCAGATAGTCGGCCTGATACGCGATGACGGCGCCGCTGTCGGGATCCTTCAATTCGCGTCCCGGACGGAACAGCTGATAGACCGTCGCCGACGGATCGGTGATTCCCGCCACGTAGGCGATATCGCCGGCGCCGAGGACCACGCGCTCCTTGGCGGCGACGATCCGCGGCGCGTCCAGCATCTGGCGCGTCTCGACGATCAGCGGCTGCGTGAGATACGGCTCGATGGCCTCCGGCGAAATGCTCGGGATCGCCTGTCGGTCGGTCGCGACGCGGACCTGCGGCGACAGCTTGACGGTGCCGTTGGCATTGGGCCCGCCACCAAGACGCATCGTCCCAGTGGCGCGGTCGAGGATGATCGTCTGACCCGGATAGATCCAGTGCGGATTGCGGATCTGCTCGCGATTCATCTGCCAGATCTCGGGCCACCGCCACGGCTGCTTGAGAAAGCGGCCGGCGATTCCCCACAGCGTGTCGCCGCGGACGACCGTGTAGCTATCCGGCGCCGATGCGACGAAGACGTCGTCCGACGCGGCCGTGCCGCCCCGTCTCGCGGGCTGCGCCGCGACCGCGGGTGCGTCGTAGGGTCCCGCCGTCGGAGCGGGGGGCGCGTCGCCGGACCCACCGGTTTGCGCATGGGCGGAAACGCCGAACGCAGTCGCGATCAGCAAGGCTTGCAGGCCGCCGGCGCGACCCCAATTGAACGGTGAATTCGAGTGGACTGCTGTGCTAGACTTTTTTTTCAAATTCATTCGGTTGCCACCTCGTCTGGGGGCGCCATGTTGTGCCCGCATGGATTGATCGGGATGGCAATTCGCTTGAAATTCTCCGATTAATCTTTTGATGTCGCAATCATTATCCCGGCTCGTCCGTTTGGTACTGTTGTTATGGCGTTACTTCCTATCCTGCATTATCCCGACCCCCGTCTAAGGAAAATCGCCAAGCCGGTCACGCGCTTCGACGACCGGCTTCGCCACCTTGTCGAGAGCATGGGACAGACGATGTACGACGCCAACGGTGTCGGGCTGGCGGCGACCCAGGTCGACGTGCACGACCGCGTCATCGTCATCGACATTTCCGACACGCGCGACCAGTTGCAGGTGTTCGTCAACCCGCGCATCGTCGAGGCGAGCGCCGCCCGCAAGCTCTCCGAAGAAGGGTGTCTGTCTGTTCCGGGCGTCTACGACGAGGTCGAGCGTCCCGAACGCGTGACCATCGAGGCGGAGGACGAGCGCGGGCGCATGTTCCGCATCGAAGCGGAGGGGCTTCTGGCGGTGTGCGTCCAGCACGAGATGGATCACCTGCTCGGCAAGGTCTTCGTGGAGTATCTGTCGACGCTCAAGCAGGCCCGCATCAAGAACCGCATGCGCAAGCTCGACCGCGATATCGCTTGACCGCTGTCGTGGCGACGATGTCGAGGTGTTCGCGATGCGGCTGATCTTCGCCGGGACGCCCGAGTTCGCAGCGACGGCGCTCGCCGCGTTGATCGTGGCGGGTCACACCATCGCTCTCGTGTTGTCGCAACCCGACCGGCCCGCGGGTCGCGGCATGAAGATGCAGGCGAGCGCCGTCAAGCGACTCGCGCTCGATCACGGCATCGATGTCATCCAGCCCCAGGGGCTGCGCATCGGCGGTCGCCACGACGCCGATGCACGAGCGGCGCACGATCGGCTCCTCACCACGCCGCACGACGCGATGATCGTGGCGGCCTACGGACTGATCCTGCCGCCCGCCATCCTGGCGATGGCGCGCTTCGGCTGCATCAACATCCATGCGAGCCTGCTGCCACGCTGGCGCGGCGCCGCGCCGGTCCAGCGGGCCATCGAGGCCGGCGACACCGAGACCGGCATCA
>CAZZWS010000092.1:0-2697 GCA_964657795.1 Beijerinckiaceae bacterium | reverse complement strand
TGCAGATGGATGCCGGACTCGACACCGGCGCGATGCTGCTGGTGCGCTGCATGCCGATCGTGCCGACGGCCACGGGAGGATCGCTGACCGCGGACCTCGCCGTGCTCGGCGGCGAGGCGATCGTCGCAGCGTTGCCGCTGATCGAGTCCGGCGAGCTGCGTCCGATCGCTCAGCCGACCACCGGCGTGACGTATGCGGCAAAGCTCGGCAAGGCCGAGGGCGAGCTGGATTTTCGTGCGCCGGCGCGAGCCATCGTGGATCGCGTGCGGGCATTCGATCCGTGGCCCGGGTGCAGTGCGATCCTCGCCGACGGCGCGACGCCTTCGAGCACGACCGCCTTCAAGATCTGGAAGGCCGAGGTCGTACCCGGAGCGATGGGATCCGGCGACGCCGGTCTCGTCCTCGGTCGGTCCGCCGACGGCGCCGTGCTGGTGGCCGCCGGCGCCGCAGCCGGTGCCGGCGTGATCGCGTTGACCGAGCTCCAGAAGCCCGGCGGCAAGCGTCAGCCGGCGGCCCTGTTCGCCGCGGATTTCGCGGCGGTCGGCGCATTGCGCTTCGCGCTTCGCGCGGTGATCGTGGGCTGAATCGGGTGGGCCCGACCGGGCCGCGGCGGCCAATCTGTTGAAACATGTGTGTCGCGTGCCGTGACCCCTGCGGCCGGGCGGCTCGCCTGTAATCGCGCCGTGCCATACGACTACGCCAAACCTTCCGGATCGATCCCCGTACGGGACCGTACGATCCACCTCGTCAATCCGCTGTGGGACCCCAATGGGGGCGCCGACCTGCGCACGGCCGACCTCTACAAGTTGTTGGCGCCCGAGCGGTCGGTGCGCGTGTGGAGCGAGTACCGCGTCGACAAGCACTTTCGCGATCTCGATGTCGAGACCATCTGGCCGTGGCATCACCCGCGGGGCGGGACCGTGGTTCTGGTCGGTGTCTACTTCCGCAATGGCGGCTGGATCCGGCGGACCGATGCGCGACGCATCGTCGTGATCTACAACACCGACCAGCCGGATCGTCTGCAGAAGACGTTGCAGCGGATCGGCAATCGTCCCGTGCAGATCGTATTCACGTCGACGGCGTTGCGCGATGCCACACGCCGCGATGAGCGGCTCGGGATGCACGATCGTCGCCTGCTCGACGAAGGCGTGGTGCTCGAGAGCCTCGTCGACACGTCGACTTTCGATGCGGTGTTCGAGGCGCGGGCGAGGTCGTCCCGCACGCCGCGCAATGACCCGCGCGATGACCGCTTCACGGTGGGTCGGCTGTCACGCGACAATCCGCGCAAGCATCACCCGAGCGATCCGCGCTTCTTCACCGCGCTCGCCGGTCGGGGCATGCGGGTCCGCGTGATGGGCGGCGCTTCGTTGTCGCCGTCGTGCGTCGCCGATCCCAACGTCGAGTTGCTCCCTGCCGGCGCCGTGCCGTCGGCCGACTTCCTGTCGACGCTCGACGCGTTCTATTACCGCACGCATCCCGGGTACTTCGAGGCGTTCGGACGCGTGGTGCTCGAAGCGATGCTGTGCGGCATCCCCGTCGTCGCCGAGGACCGGGGCGGGTATGCCAGCTTCATCCGTCACGGCGAGAACGGCTTCCTGTTCCACGACCCCGGCGACGCGGCGACGCAGCTCGAGGCGCTCAAGTCCGACGTCGCGCTGCGCGAACGGATCGGCGCCGCGGCTCACGAAACCGCACGACGGCTGTTCTGCGTGGACCTGCCCGAACGCACGCGGCGGGCGCTGCTGCAGGAGCCGCAATCGGCGACCTTCGACCCGGGATCGCGCTGAGCGAAGCCGCGGCGTTCGCGGCGTCGCCGGGACGACTTCGCGCTGATCGTCGGCGAGGGTCCTAGAATGCGGGTCACCCAACGTTTCTCGATCGGCCTGTCGTGTCCATTTTCTCCACTGTAGGCATCATCCACTTCGGCCTGTTCTGCGTCGCGGTGATGCTGCTCAACGTCACGCCGGGTCCCGACACCGCCTTCATCGTCGGTCAGAGCGTGGCGCACGGTCGCAGGATGGGCGTCCTGTCGGCGCTCGGCATCTCGGCGGGTTGTCTCGTCCACACGGCCGCCCTCGCGCTCGGCCTCTCGGCGCTGCTGGCCGCTTCCGCAAGCGCGTTCCTCGTGATCAAGGTCGGCGGCGCGATCTACCTCTGTGTGCTGGGCGTGCGGATGATCGTCGCCACGCGGCGCCGTGCGTCGGTCGCTGCCGTCGCCGCGGACGTGCCGGACCGCGACGACGCCGTGCCGTCGGCGAGACGCGCGTTCGTTCGCGGGCTGCTGACCAACGTCTCGAACCCGAAGGTCCTGCTATTCTTCCTCTCGTTCATCCCGCAGTTCGTCGATGGCGCCAGTGCATCGAAGGCCCTCGCGTTTGTCGTCCTCGGCCTGGCGCTGGTCGCGATGAGCACGGTCTACAACGCGGCGGTCGCCTGGCTCGCGGGCGGGCTGACGCGGCGCATGCGTGCGGTGCCCCGGGTCCGCGCCTGGCTCGAACGCTCGATCGGGGCCGCGTTCGTCGCCCTCGGCGTGCGGATCGCGTTCGCCGAACACTGACCGCGTCGATGTCGTCCCGTCCGTCACGCCCGTCGACGGCGCGCCCCGCCGTGCCCGTGCGACCGAAGCTGCCTGTCGAGTCGCTGGCGCACGCATTGCTCGGCGCTGCGCGCGTGTGCGTCGGCGTGCGCGCGGGCCAC
>CAZZWS010000091.1:0-15089 GCA_964657795.1 Beijerinckiaceae bacterium | reverse complement strand
TATGGCTTGCCGGTGTCGACGACCCATGTGCTGTCGTCGGGCGTGGCCGGGACGATGGCCGCGAGCGGCGCCGGGTTGCAGATGGCGACGGTCCGCAACCTGGCCCTCGCGTGGGTCCTGACGCTGCCAGCCGCGATCCTCTTGTCGGGTGCGTTGTTCTGGATCTTCATGCACGTGTTCTGACCTGAGCGGTTTCGTCCTCGAGCTCAGTAGATCTCGGGGACGATCAGCTCCGGCGGCACTGGCCGACGTTGATAGTCCGCATTGCGCTCGCGTTCGGGCAGCACGATCTCGACATGCGTCGTCTCGCGATACGGCATCTGCCCGAGCAGATGCGTGATGCAGTTCAGACGCGCCTTCTTCTTGTCGTTGGCGTTGACGACCCACCACGGCGACTCCGGACTGTGCGTGCGCTCGAGCATCACTTCTTTGGCTTCGGTGTATTCCTCCCAGCGACGCCGCGACTCGAGGTCCATCGGACTGAGCTTCCACTGCTTCAGTGGATCGTGGATGCGGCCGAGGAAGCGCGCGCGTTGCTCGTCGTCGGAAATGGAGAACCAGTACTTGATGACCTGGATGCCGGAGCGCACCAGCATCTTCTCGAATTCGGGCGCCGAGCGGAAGAACTCCTCGTATTCGTGATCGTCGCAGAAGCCCATCACGCGTTCGACGCCGGCGCGGTTGTACCAGCTGCGGTCGAAGAGAACCATCTCGCCCGCGGCCGGCAAGTGCGCCACGTAACGCTGGAAGTACCACTGCGTTCGTTCGCGATCGTTCGGTGCCGGCAACGCCGCAACCCGACACACGCGCGGGTTGAGCCGCTGCGTGATGCGTTTGATCATGCCGCCCTTGCCGGCCGCGTCCCGGCCTTCGAAGACGATGACGACCTTATGGCGGGTCGCGACAATCCAATCCTGCAGCTTGACGAGTTCGCCCTGCAAGCGAAAGAGTTCGCGAAAATAGAGACGGCGTGCGTCCCGCCCCGCATGCTTCGCGGCTGCACCGGCTTCATCTGTGTCATCGGTGCGGTCGCCGTCCTCGACGTCATGTTCGACGGTGTCGCCGACCCAGTCGTGGAGCTCGAGTTCGAGTTCCTCGTCGTAGCTGTCTCGCAGATCTTCCCGCAGTCGCGCGACCAATTCGGTATCCGTCATCGGGAGGTCTTCTTGAAGTGGACCGAACAACTTAGGGGGCTTGTGTTTCAAGGGCATGACGGCGTCCGGGCGCGGTCTCGGCCGGTGCGAGACACATGACGCGCCGCTTTCAATGTACGGATCACCCCGCTTGGCCGACTAGACCCTCGCCTCCTCGAACGCCGTCGCGTCCGGATGCGTGCCGACCAGTTGTAACGCCTCCACGCCGCCTTCCAACCATGCTTCGTACTGGGACGGCAGAAGAACCATCGGCGCGCGATCGTGGACGGTACCGAGGAATTCATCGGGAGGCACCGTGCAAAGCGTGAACACGCCGACCTCGTCGCCCGTCACGGGGTCGACGTTGACGTCGTAGAGCCCGGCCGCGGCAGACACGGGCTCGCTCGTCGTCGTCACGCGCACGCGCGGCTTGCCGGCGCCGGTCTCCGGTCACTCGTCCCAACTGACATCGGGATTCAAGCAACGACGGTCCTCGAACGAACCGAAAGTGGCAACGTGCAGGGTTGGGCCGCCGAGGCAACGAAGTAGGTTTGCCCCTCGCCGATCCTGGGGTTCGCGAGGCGGTTACACGGGTTTGTTTTTTGCCAGCCACCGCTCGACGGCGATTGCCGCCGACGTTGTGCAACGGGTGTCGCGTCCCTCTAACGGCGAGGGCGGGCGAGCTTGGGTCGAATGCGCATCGACCTGCTAACTGAAATCGATGACGACCCGCGAGGCCACTTCGCCGTGCCGCAGACGTTCGAACACGTCATTGATCGCCGACAGCGGCTGCATCTCGATATCGGCCTTGACCTTCCCTTCCGCGACGAACTGAAGGCACTCGGCCATGTCGGCGCGATTGCCGACGAAGGATCCGCGGATCGTGATGCAGTTGGCCACGACATCGAAGAGCGGTAACGCGATCTCGCCGGGTGGCAGTCCGATCAGCGCGCAGGTCCCGCGCTTCCTCGTCATGCGAACACCCTGATTGAAGGCGGAAAGCGAAGGGGCGGTGATCAGGACGCCGTGCGCGCCACCGTCGGTCACCTTGACGACAGCATTGACCGGATCTTCATCGAGCGCGTTGACGACGGCATCCGCGCCGAGTCGCGTCGCATGAGCGAGCTTGCCATCGTCGATATCGACTGCGCAGACGTGCAGCCCCATCGCCTTCGCATACTCGATGGCCAGATGGCCCAGTCCGCCCGCTCCCGATACGACGACCCATTCACCCGGGCGCGCTTCGGTGACCTTGATGCCTTTGTAAGTGGTGATCCCGGCACAGATGATCGGCGCCGCTTCGGCTGCGGACAGGCCCATCGGGATGTGGGCGACGTAGCTCGGATCGGCGAGGATGTATTCCGCGAAGCCGCCGTTCCTCGTGTAGCCGCCGAACTCCGCCTTCGCGCAGACCGTCTCCCAGGCCGTCAGGCAGTATTCGCAGTGGCCGCAAGCCGAGTAGAGCCAGGGCACGCCGACGCGATCGCCTTCCTTGACACTGGTCACGCCGGCGCCCATCGCGACCACCACGCCGATGCCTTCGTGGCCGGGAATGAACGGCAGCGTCGCCTTGTTGGGGAAGTCGCCGGACGCCGAATGCAGGTCGGTGTGACAGACCCCGCACGCCTCGGTCTTGACGAGGATCTGGCCGGGGCCGACCTCGGGCACTTCGACTTCACGCAGCGTCAACGGCTGTCCGTACCGCTCGACCACGGCGGCCTGCATCGTCTTGTTCATGGGGTTCCTGGTGAGGCCGCATCGTGGGCGCGGCCGATGGCGTTCATGCGGCGGCAGCCAACCCGAGTCCGCGGACCGCTTCGATCATCTTGATCAGGACGGCCTGCGCATCGCCGTAGACCATGTCGCAGTTGTCCGCGTAGAAGAGCGCGTTGACGATGCCGGCGTAGCCCTTGCCCTCGCCGCGCTTGACGACGTAGACCTTCTTCGCCTTGTCGGCGTCGAGGATCGGCATGCCGAAGATCGGCGATGCCTTGTCGGTGCGGGCTGCGGGGTTGACGACGTCGTTGGCGCCGATCACGAGGACGACATCGGTCGTCGCGAACTCGGGATTGATGTCCTCGAGCTGGAAGATCAGGTCGTAGGGCACGCCGGCCTCGGCCAGCAGCACGTCCATCTGTCCCGGCATGCGGCCGGCGACCGGATGCACCGCGAACTTGACGCCGACGCCCGCGGCCTGCAGCAGCTTCACGAATTCGTAGAGCTTCTGCTGCCCCTGAGCCACGGCGAGGCCGTAGCCCGGCACGATGATCACGCTGCTCGCATAGCGCATGAAGATGCCCGCATCGCCGGCATCGGCAGGCTTCAGACTGCCCTTCATGTTTCCCTGCTTCTGTTTCGTCGCCGCGCCGAAGTTGGTGAACAGCACGTTGGCGACCGAGCGGTTCATCGCCTTCGCCATCAGCAGCGTCAGCAGCAGGCCGGCCGCGCCGACCACCATGCCGGCGATCATCAGGGCAGGGTTCTGCAACACGTAGCCTTCGAGACCGACGGCGAGGCCCGTGAACGCGTTGTAGACCGAGATCACGACGGGCATGTCGGCGCCGCCGATCGGCAACGTCATCAGCACACCGAAGACCAGGGCGCATGCGAAGAACACGTAGACCAGCGTGACCGGATCGACACGCGAGCCCAGGTCCTCGTGCATCACGAAGACGAGGTAGGCGCCGAAGAGCAGGGTCGCCAGCAGGACCATCCCGTTGAGGATCTTCTGGCCCTCGATGCGCCATGGACTCTTGAGCACCCCCTGCAGCTTGGCCCAGGCGATCAACGAACCCGACAGCGACACCGCGCCGATCAGGGCGCCGAGCAACGTGACGCCGAGTTGCAGCGAGCCGTGCGTGCGGTTGCCGAGCAGTTCGGCGGCCGCGATCGCCGCCGCCGCCCCGCCACCCATGCCGTTGTAGAGCGCGACCATCTGCGGCATCGACGTCAGCGCCACCTTCCGGCCGCTCCACCATGCGAAGCCGCCGCCGATGGCGAGGGCGATGATCGCCAGGCCGAGGTCGACCGGCAGGTGCGGCCTCGCCGCTTCGCCGATGTCGAAGACATACAGGAAGCTCGCGACGATGGCCGCCAGCATGCCGAGGCCCGCGACATGGATGCCGGACGGTGCCGTGACCGGCGACGACATGCGCTTGAGGCCGTAGAGCAGCAGGAATGCCGCGACCAGGTCGACGCCACCGACGACGAGCGAAGGCAGGATCGCGATCATGTCGATGCTTTCCGATGCGCATGCAGGTGCTTGACGTGGGCCGGCTTCCCTTCGCTGGTCTGGAACATCGCCAGCATGCGATCGGTGACCGCGTAGCCGCCGGCGGCGTTGCCAGCCCCGAGCAGCACCGCCAGGAAGCCGATGACCTGCTCGATCGGCAGGCTCGCATCCAGCAGCACGTAGAAGCCGCCGACCACGACGATGCCGTGGACGAAATTGGAGCCGGACATCAGCGGCGTGTGCAGGATCGCCGGCACGCGGCCGATGATCACCCAGCCGGTGAAGGCCGCGAGCATGAAGAGGTAGAGGGCCGCGAAGCCCGTGATGGTGCTGGTCATCTGGATGTCCGGTTGGATCAGGCGGCGTGCTTCAGGCGAGACTTCGCGACGACCGGCGGCGATGCGACGGCTTGCGCGTGATCGGGCATGCGCTTTCCCGCGTGCGTCAGCGCGGTGCCGGCGAGGATCTCGTCGTCCCAGTCGATGGTGAGGACGTTGTCCTTCATCATCAGCGCGAGCAGGTTGTATTGGTTCTTCGCATAGAGCTCGCTCGCGTCTGCGCCGAGCAGCGAAGGCACGTTCAGCGGAGCGACGATCGTGACCGGGCCCACGCGCACCGTCTCGCCGGGTCGGGTGTCGTCGCAATTGCCGCCGCCTTCGGCCGACAGATCGACGATCACCGAACCCGGCTTCATGCCGGCCGCCTGCGCGGTGCTCACCAGCTTCGGCGAGGCACGGCCCGGGATGGCCGCCGTCGTGATGATCAGATCGGCCTTCTGGATGTGCGTGGTGAGCACGGCAGCGACCATCGCCTTCTCGTCGGCGTCGAGCTCGCGCGCGTAGCCGCCTTCACCCCGCGCGTCGACGCCGGTCTCGACGAACGTGGCGCCGAGGGACAGCGCCTGTTCCTGCGTCTCCGGCCGGACGTCGTAGCCCTCGACGACCGCGCCCAGTCGATGCGCGGTGGCGATCGCTTCGAGACCCGCGACCCCGAGTCCCATCACGAGCACCTTCGCCGGACCGATGGCACCAGCGGCCGTCGTGATCTTCGGCAGCACGCGTCCCAGATGCGTGGCTCCGAGCTCGACCGCGTAGTAGCCGGCCAGCGCGGACTGGCTCGACAGCGCGTCCATGGCCTGTGCGCGCGAGATGCGCGGCAGCCGTTCCATCGCGAAACAGGTGATCTTGCGATCGACCAGCCGTTGCACGAGGCTCGGCTGCAGACCGGCATGGACGAAGCAGACGAGGACGGCGCCTTCCTTCATCGCATCGACGATGTCGAGAGCCGGTGGCTGGACCGCGAGCACCAGATCAGCCTCGGCGACCAGCGCGTGCCGGTCGTCGACGAAGGTCACCTCGGCATACGCCGAGTCGGGCAGATCGACGGCATCGCCGGCACCGGTCTGCATGTGCATCCTGGCGCCGAGCTTGACGAGCTTCGCGACGACCGACGGCACGACCGCGACGCGCCGTTCGTGCGCCTCCGTTTCCTTCAGGACCGCGACATGGACGTACATCAGTGTCCCGATCCGAGGTCGATCATCGCGTCGCCACGCGGCGTGCCGGTGCGGGTCATGCCGGCGCCAGGCTGTCGGCGATGCGGACCAGCTTCTTGTTGACGAACTGCTGGATGCCCATGTCGCCGAGCTCGCGGCCGTAGCCCGAGTTCTTGATGCCGCCGAACGGCAGCGCTGCATCGGACCAGTCGATGTTGTTGATGAACATCATTCCGGTGTCGACGCGGCTGGCGACGCGCTTGCCGCGCGCGATGTCTTGCGTGAAGACCGAGCCGCCGAGGCCGAAGTCCGAGTCGTTGGCCAGGGCGATGGCCTCGTCCTCGTCCTTGACGCGAAAGAACATCGCGACCGGTCCGAAGAATTCGTCGCGGAACGCCGGGTTGCCGGGCTTCACGTCGCCGAGGATGGTCGTCTGCATGAACGAGCCTTCCGTCCCGAGGCGAGCGCCGCCCATCAAGACCTTGGCGCCGTGGTCGACCGCCGTGTCGACCTGCTCGAGCAGATCGAACAGCGCCGACTCGGTCGACAGCGGACCCTTGGTGGTCGTCTCGTCGAGCGGATTGCCGGCCGTCTGCAACGACAGCGCCGCCTTGAACTTCGCGAGGAATTCGTCGGCGATCGAATCGAGCACGATGAAGCGCTTGGCCGCGCAGCAGGTCTGGCCCTGGTTGTACATCCGGCCCCAGACGGCCCACGGAATCGCGCGTTCGAGGTCGGCGTCGTCGAGGACGATGAAGGCGTCGGCGCCGCCGAGCTCCATCGACGAGATCTTGAGATCCCGCCCGGCCCGCGCCGCGATGTCGCGACCCGCTGCGACGCTACCGGTCAGCGCCACACCCTTGACGCGGACATCGTCGATCACCCGGTCAGACTGCTCGTGCGAGATCAGCAGGTTCGTGTAGATGCCCTTCGGCGCACCCGCGTCCATCCACAGCTTCTCGAACGCGATCGCGCACTGCGGCACGCAGCCCGCGTGCTTGACCATCACGACGTTACCGGCCATCAACTGCGGCCCGGCGACGCGCGCGAGCTGGTAGTACGGAAAGTTCCACGGCTCGACGCCGAAGATGACGCCGATCGGGCTGCTCTCCATGTGCGCCTGGCCATGGATCGGCGTCAGCTCCTCGTCGCGCAGGAAGTGCTCCGCGTGTTCGGCGTAGTACGCGAGAATGTCGGCGCTGTAGTTCACCTCGCCGCGTGCCTCGCCGATCAGCTTGCCCATCTCGGTGGTCTCGAGCATCGCGAAGACATCGGCCTGCTCGTGCAGGAGCTTCGCGGCCTTCGCGACGATGACGCCACGCTCGGCGTAGCTCAGTTTCTTCCAACTCTGGTAGGCCGTGTCCGCGGTGGCGATCCCCTGCTCGAGTTGGGCATCGGTCATGTCCGGATACGTCTTGAAGACCTTGCCGTTGTAGGGGTTGACGCTTTGATAGGTCATGAGGGCTTTCGTGAACGACGACGCGGCGGGCGTCATCCGTCGGCGCTGATATCGCGCGGAAGGGACCGTCGGACACGTTGCGCGCGAAGAGCATAGTCTTCGCGCGTCGGGTCCATCGATCTCCGATGCCGATCACCTTGCGCGCCGGTCGGTGGACCGTCTGTACGTTGCCGTACTCCCATCGATCGATCGTGACCCACCGTGACCTGTCTGCGGCCGTCGGCCGCATGACGCTCGGTGCGATGCTGATCAACATCGGCCGCGGCGGCATGGTCGACGCACGACACACAAAGGCACGTCGTCCGTGCCAGCGGCACGTTCCGCTGCGAGATGGCTCGATCTTTCGGAAGGTTGCACGTGGTTGGTCATATCCACCCAGCGAACATTGAGTTTGAATACATGGACCACAGAACAGGGGATATAGAGAATCCCGCATCCGCCACCGGGTCCCCCAGGAGCAGCACGATGGTCAAGAAGTACAGCGAAGACACTCTCTCGGAGATGGCCGCGTATTACGACGAACATGGCGTCGTCAAGCTGCCCGGGCTGATCGAGCCCGAGCAGGTCGACAGGATGCTCGGCGAGATCGACAAGGCTGCTGCGCGTGCGGACGAGCCGCCCGCTCCTGGCGACGAGCTCTCGTTCGGCAAGGCCGAAGGCCGACTGACCATCCGCTATCTGTGGCGCAACAACCCGGTCATCCGCGACTTCGTCCTGCAGCCGGAACTGGCCTATCCGATCGCGCGCATCGTGGGCAGCGAGCAACTGAAATTCTGGTTCGACCTGACGTTCATGCACAACGGCAGTACCTCGGGTGACGCGGGCGCCGGCACGCCGTGGCACCACGACATCGCCGCGTTCACCTTCAAGGGACTGCAACTGCCGTCGCTGTGGATGGCGATGACCGCTGCCGACGAGAACCGCAGTCGCCTCAAGTTCATCGACGGCAGCCACAAGACGGTCCCGGGCTTCTATCGCACGGCCGACCGCATGCCGCCGGCCGACGGTCGATCCGACGGCTTCCTGGACGTGCCCGATTACGACGCCCTGATCGCGTCCGGCCGGGAAAAGGTCATCACGTGGGACGTGGAAGCGGGCGACGCGATCATCCTGCATCCATACGTCGTTCACGGCGCCGAGGGCAATCGAGGCGTGCAGAGCCGACGGGTCGCGATCACCACGCGCTGGCTGGGTGACGACGTGCGATTCCTGCCGACCTCGTTCGCCGAGTCGCAAAAAGCGGTCGGCATCGCGAAGAGCGGACTCATGCTCGGCTCGCAACCCCGGGGCGAATACTTCCCGACGGTGTGGCCGGCGGCGGTCTCGTGATCGCCGCCGCGACGGGCTTCGCGGCATCGTCCGCCGCGCCGTCCACTACATCGTCCGAGTACTGACGTGCTGAGCGGGGTCCCCGGGCCGGCTCCGTGAAGCGCAGGCAATTCATCGTCCTGGCGGGCGCCGGTCTCACGCTCGGCTGGTTACCCGACCCGCCCGCCGACGCCGCGGTCGCGGCGGACACGGCGGGCGCCAGCCCGGCCTTCCCCGCCACGCCTTTCGCGCAACCGTTCCTGCGCATCGCGACCGACGGCACCTTGACCGTCATCGCGAAACACCTCGAAATGGGCCAGGGCGTCTACACGGGTCTCGCATCGATCGTCGCCGAAGAGCTCGACGCCGACTGGTCGCTGGTACGCGTGGAGTCGGCTTCGGCGAACAAGGCGTTGTACCGCCATCTCGCCTTCGGCATGCAGACGACCGGCGGGTCGACGTCCATTTCCGGCAGCTGGGATCAGTTGCGCGACGCCGGCGCGACGGCACGGGCGATGCTGCTCGCCGCCGCCGCGCTGCGTTTCGCGAAGCCCGTCGCCGAGCTGACCGTCCGCGAGGGATTCGTGTCGCATCCGTCCGGCGTCCGCGCTTCGTTCGGCGAGCTCGCGGACGCGGCAGCGGCCCAGCCCGTTCCGGCCAGCGTGGTGCGCAAGGACCCGAACGACTATCACCTGTTCGGCAAGGATCTGCCGCGCACGGACACCCGCGCCAAGAGCGACGGCAGCGCTGTGTTCGCCGGGGACCTGACGTTGCCCGGATTGAAGGTCGCGTTGCTGATCCGCGCGCCCCGCTTCGGCGGCCTCGTCCGGTCGTTCGATGCGCGCGACGCGCTCGCGATACGCGGCGTCCGTCGCGTGGTGGCCATCCCGCAGGACAAAGCGAAAGCCGTGGCGATCGTCGCGGACGACACCTGGGCCGCGTTGAAGGGACGCCGCGCCGTCAAGGTCGACTGGGACGACGGCGCGGCGGAGACGCGTTCGTCCGCGGAATTGGTCAAGCTCTACGCGCAGGGGTCGACGAGTCTGCCGGCGATCGATGCGCTGGTCCGCGGATCGGCTTCGGAAGGTCTCGCTCGATCGACCCGCGTCGTCTCGGCCGAATATGCGTTGCCCTATCTCGCGCATCAGCCGATGGAGCCGCTGGTCTCCTCAGGCGTCGTGCGCGACGGGCGCTGCGACCTGTGGGCCGGCTCGCAGAACCAGACCGCCGACCAGGCGGCGGCGGCGGCCATCCTCGGTCTACCGCTCGACCGCGTCCGTCTGCAGACCACGTTTGCCGGCGGCAGCTTCGGACGGCGCGCGACGTTCAGCGCGGATTGGATCACCGAACTGGCGCACGTCCTCGTCGCGACCGGGCGTCGCTGGCCCGTTCGACTCATGTGGACGCGCGAAGACGATATCGGCAGCGGTTACTACCGGCCGATGGTGCATCACCGCCTGCGAGCCGGGCTCGGTGAGGACGGGCGCATCGTCGCGGTCGAACAGACCATCGTGGCGCAGTCGTTCCTGTTTCCCGCGCCGGCGGAGGGCGTCGCCCCCGCCAAAGCGGACCCGCTCGTCGTCGACGGCGCCTTTCCGCTGCGCTACGACTTTCCGGATGCCACCGTGCGCTGGGTGTATCCGCGAGTCGGTGTGCCGGTGCAGATGTTCCGCGGCCTCGCGCTCAACCACACCACGTTCACCAAGGAAGTCTTCATCGACGAGCTGGCGCGTGCCGCCGGCATCGATCCGGTCGCCTACCGCTTGATGCATCTCGACGCGTCGTCGGTCCCGAGGTCGCGGCAGGCCAACGTGTTGCGCATCGCGGCCGACCGGGCCGGCTGGGGACAGCCCCGCGATCCCGGTGTCGCGCTCGGTGTCGCGGTCCAGGAAGCCGAAGGCAGCTTCGTCGCGCAGGTCGCGCAGGTCCGTCTCGTCGACGGCGCCCCGCATGTGGAGCGCGTCACCTGCGCCATCGATTGCGGCCGCGCCCTGAACCCCGAGGTGATCCGCGCACAGGTCGAAAGCGGTGTCGCCTTCGGTCTCTCCACAGCGCTCTACAGCGGCATCACGCTCGCCGCCGGCAAGGTCACGCAGACCAACTTCCACGACCAGCAGGTGGTGCGCATGCCGCAGATGCCGCGCTCGGTCGAGACCCACATCGTCGAATCCGATCGGGCGCCGACCGGGGTCGGCGAGCCCGGCAGCGTCTGTATCGCGGCCGCGGTGGCCAACGCGTTCGCGGTCCTGACCGGCAAGCCGGTCCGCGGGCTGCCCCTGGTCGCTGCCGGCTGACCGGCGTTGCGCGAATCACGCGACGCCGCCGCGCCCCCACCCACGACGGCCTCCGCGCCTCAGATTATCCACCTGACGATCCTCCCGTGACTGCGGAACGACAGGGCCCCGCGTCTTTTCTACATTCGCCCCCTGGTCGCCGCGAAAGCGTCTCGCGACCTCACGAACCTCACAATTTCACGCACCGCAGAGATCCGCATCTTGAGCATCCCCGTTCGCATTGAATCGTCATGGTGACGCACGACTGCGAGGTCCTCGTCGTCGGAATGGGGCCCGTCGGTGCGGTCGCCGCCCTGTATCTGGCTCGCCGCGGCATCAAGGTGGCCGCGATCGATGCCAGTGCGCGGACCGCCACGGATCTGCGGGCGTCGACCTTCCACGCACCCACGATCGAGATGCTCGACGACCTCGGCGTCTCACGGACCCTGCTCGGCCAGGGCCTGAAAGCGCCGGTCTACCAGTATCGCGATCGGCAGAGCGGCGAGGTCCTGGCATTCGACCTTTCCGAACTGTCCGACCACACGCGCTTCCCCTACCGCATCCAGTGCGAGCAGCACCTCGTCACCGCCGAGATCCTGGACACGTTGCGCGCCGAGGGTCGGGTGCGGATGGCGCATCGCACGCGCGCGCTGTATCTCGAACAGGACGACGAGGGCGTCGTGGTCCACGTGGAAAACGACGTGTCGATCGAGCGCTACCGTGCGAAGTACGTGATCGGCGCCGACGGTTCCAACAGCGTGATCCGCAAGCTGCTCGAACTGGACTTTCCCGGCTTCACGTACGACGAGAAGTTCCTCTGCCTGAGCACCACGCATCCGCTCGAGCGCTACTTCGACGATCTCGCCTACGTCAACTACATCTCCGATCCGGACGAGTGGATGGTGCTGCTGCGGGTACCGACGCTGTGGCGCGTGCTGGTCCCCGCTGCCGAGACCACGCCCGACGAGGACCTGCTGTCCGACGTCAACAAGGACCAGATCTTCCAGCGCATGCTGAAGGACGACACGGTCGTGGAAACGAAGCATCGGACCATCTATCGGGTGCATCAGCGGGTCGTATCGAGGTTCGCGGTGGGACGGACGTGCCTCGTCGGCGACGCCGCTCACCTCAACAGCCCGATGGGCGGCTTCGGCATGAACAGCGGCATCCACGACGCGGTCAATCTCGCGGACAAGCTGGTGCGCAGCCTGCGCGACGATGCCGACGGAGACGATCTCATCGGCCTCTACGACCGGCAGCGCAGACTCGTCACGACGGGATTCGTCCAGGCCCAGACGATCGAGAACACGCGACTGATGCGCAACGGCTGGACCAGCGCCCGCGACGAGCGGCGCGCCTACATGCAACGTCTTCAGAACGACGCCGTCGAGCGCCGTCGTTATCTGCTCAAGCAGTCGATGTTCACCAGCCTCGACGAGGCCGCCGCTGTTTCCTAATCCATTGAATCAGGATCCATGACCGACTCACTCGGATGGCGCAAGGTCTTCGCCGTCATCGGCCCGTCGACGAACACCATCGTGCAGCCCGACATGGAAGCCATGCGGCCGGCGGGCGTCACGAACCAGTATCGCGACATCTACGTCGAGGATCCCGAGGCGCTGTCCGACGAGGCCTTCATGGCCGGCGCCGCGAAGATCAGCGACGGCATGCGCGACTGCCTGCGCACCGCGGTCACCTGCCGGCCCGACTACCTGGTGCTGGGCGTCTCGGCGATCTCTTTCATGGGCGGCCTCGCCGGCTGCAACCGCTTCATCGGCGAAGTGCGCGACGCGAGCGGCCTGGACATCAGCGTCGGTTCGCTGGCCGTGGTCGAGGCGCTCAAGGCCTACGGCAACGTCCGACGCGTCGCCTTCCTGTCGCCGTACTACCCGGCAGCCAATGCCCACGTCCGGCAGTTCCTGACCGACAGCGGCTACGAGGTGGTGCGCGACGTCGCGTTGCGCTGCACGAGCTGGACCGACATCGCCCGGGTTCGTGAGGATCGGCTGCGCCAGACGCTGCTGGAACTGGACGGCGACGATGTCGACGCCTTGATCCAGGTGGGCACCAACCTGTCGATGGTGCGCCTGGCCGCGCAGGCCGAAGCCTGGCTCGGCAAGCCCGTCATCGCCATCAACGCCGCGACCTACTGGCATGCGTTGCGTGCCAACGGGCTCAATGAACCGATCGAAGGCTTCGGACGACTCCTGTCTTCGATGTGATCGCACTTTTCCCTGCGCTGCTTCGTAGCGCTGCACCTCCTCTCGAAAGAAACCCATGAACGACCAGCAAGACCTGATGATCGACGGCCCCATCGGCAAGCTGTCGGTTCGGACCCTCGGCCTGTCCGTCAAGCCGAAGCAGGTGGTCATCCTCGTGCAGGGCGCCAACATGTCCGGCCAGATGGGCTACGACTTCCGGATGCCCGGACGCAGCGACTATTCGATGATGTCGGCCTTCGCGGCGGCCGGCTTCGGCGTCGTGACGTTCTCGGTGCGCGGCTACGCGCTGTCGGACGGGCCGGCCAACCTGTTCGAGGTGCAGACGGATCAGGCCATCGAAGACCTCTCGTCCGTCGTCGACTGGGTGCGCGCCGGCATCCACGCGCGTCCCCATCTGCTCGGCTGGTCGTGGGGCGGCCGCATCGTCGGACGTTACGCCGGAGAGCCCGCCAACGCGGCGAAGGTGGATCGCCTGGTGCTGCTCGACCCCGCGCTCGGCGGCGGCAACAAGATCCTTCCGGTCCCGACCGACCCTGTCTGGAAGAACACGTACGAGTACTTCAAGGACCGTCTCGTCGCCGAGTTCAGCGATGCCGACGTCCGCGAATTGCTGGCCCGGCGCATGTCGGAGCAGGAGCTCGACTCGCCCAACGGCATCCGCATGGAGAACGCCAACGGCAGCACGTCGACCGATCCGTCGCAGATCAGGCGGCCGACGTTGATGCACTACGGCGTCAAGGCCGGCGCTCAGAACTACATGCAGGGCGGCTGGGACCGACTCGACTTCTTCAAGGCGCTGCCCGTCGCGGACAAGGCCTTCGTGATCACGCCGCGGGGTGGCGACTACGCCCACCTCGAGCACGGCCGCAAGCCCGTCTTCGACGCGTGCATCGCCTTCCTGAACACGCCTTCCGCCTGAACCCACCCACCCGCTCAGACCATCATGGATCTCTTCGACGTCTACCGCAGGACCTTCGCCAGTCGTGACCCCGACGAGCTGGTCGTCTGGTGGTACTGCGGCTTCGTCGTGTCGCGCCGCGAAGGGGTCGGCGACATTCCGCTGACGCAGGCCGAGACGATCATGGTCTATCGCACGCGCGAACTCGACGCCGATACCTTCACCATCGACTGGACCGAGGTCGGCGTGTTTCGCGACATCGCGACCGGCGAAACGATGCCGGGCTGGTTCAATCCGTTCAACGGCATCACGACGCCGCATCCGAAGAGCTTCGTCGACGGGCCGGCCACGTTCACCGTTCGCCGTCAGCGTGAAGGCATCGATATCGCGCTGGTGCAGCACAACGCCCGCATCGACGGCGTGAAGCTGGACGTGAGCGTCAACCCGACGACCATCGGACTGGTGCAGACCGAGACCAAGACGCGGACGTTCCATCGACCGGACGGGTCGCTGCCGCCGCTCGACGGACCGGAGGCGACGCATATCGACACGGTGCTGTCGGTGTGGAGCGCGAAGGCCGATCTCGACGATCGTGACCTGGCCAATGTCCCGAGCCGCGGCTACTACACGAGCGGCTCGAAGAGCAGCGCGCAGGCGAGCTCATGGGCGTCCACCTCGGTCAAGGGCGTCATGCGGAAGACGCGGGTCGACGACAGGTTCAACCCGATCGCGTGGGATCGTCTGCAGGGCTTCTATCCCGACTTCTTCACCGGCGACCGGATCGATCCCGTCTGGTCCTGAGCGCCATGACTTCCCGCGGTAGCGTCCGCAACTCGCGAACCGGCTGAAGGGCGCTGCCCCCTGCCCGACCGGCAGGAACGTCCGGCGTCCTTCGCGTAGATGGGCACGGCATCGTCATCCTCGGCATCGACGATGGCGACCCTCGCGACGATTTCTGTCGCCGCAACGACGGCCGCCGCAGCCATGCGTTCACCGTCGGTCGCTGCCGCGCCCTGCGGCCCGGCATCCGGCTTCGACGGCGCGAGAATGGCCGTCACAACGCGTTCAC
>CAZZWS010000090.1:0-15262 GCA_964657795.1 Beijerinckiaceae bacterium | reverse complement strand
GCCTGCGCGGGAACGACGGATACCGATGACTCACGACCATCAACCCCGTCGTTCCCGCGCAGGCGGGAACCCAGTGGCGTCCTTCAGTTGAGAACGCAGCAAGCAACGCCATGGACTTCCCCACCTTCCTGATCCAGTGCCTCAACGCCGTCCAGTACGGCTTGCTGCTCTTCCTCGTCGCGTCCGGACTCACGCTGATCTTCGGGGTCATGGGCGTCATCAACCTCGCGCACGGCAGCTTCTACATGCTCGGCGCCTATCTCGCCTACGGGCTCGCCCCGCTCGTCGAGCGCGCATTTGGCTATCAGGTCGGTGGCGGCTTCTTCGCGACGCTGATCATCGGCGTGGCGCTCGCGGTGGCCTTCGGCTACCTGCTCGAATGGCTGTTCTTCAGCTATCTCTATCGGCGCGAACACCTGCAACAGGTGCTGATGACGTACGGCCTCATCCTGGTCTTCGAGGAAGTGCGCAGCATGCTCGTAGGCGACGAGGTCCACGGCGTGGCCACGCCCGACTGGCTGACCGGCAGCATCGACTTGTCCGACGTCATGACCTACCCGGTCTATCGACTGTTCGTATCGGTCGTCTGCGCGGTCGTCGCGATCGCGATGGGACTCGTCATGAAGAAGACCCGCCTCGGCATGCGCATCCGCGCCGGCGCCACCAATCGCGAGATGGTCGAGGCGCTCGGCATTCCGATCCGCTTCCTGTATCGCGTCGTCTTCGCGGTCGGCGTCGGACTCGCCGCGCTCGCCGGGCTCGTCGCCGCGCCGCTGTCGTCGGTCTATCCCGGGATGGGCAGCCAGGTGCTGATCGTCTGCTTCGTGGTCGTCGTCATCGGCGGCATCGGCTCGATCCGCGGCGCGTTCATCGCGGCGTTGCTGATCGGCGTCGTCGACACGTTCGGCAAGGTGCTGTTCCCGTCGCTGGCGGGCATGCTGATCTACCTGCTGATGGCGGCGATGCTGCTGTGGAAGCCGGAAGGCCTGTTCAAGCCAGGATGAGCCGATGACAACCATCGATCCCACGCACGTCGCACCGATCGATACCGCGCTCGACGTCGCGACCGGCATCGGCACGCACGACGCGGGTGACGACGCCGCGGCCGAAGGGCACCTCCACCGGGGCAAGGCCGTCCCCGTCCTGATCGCCTTCGCGCTGCTCGCGGCATTCCCGCTCGTCGGCTCGCCGTTCTACGTCGACATGGCCGGTAAGGTGATGATCTACGCGATCTTCGCGATGAGCCTCGAGCTGCTGGTGGGGCATACCGGCCTGGTCTCGTTCGGTCACGCGGCGTTCTTCGGCATCGGGGCCTACGCCGCCGCGCTGATCACCGGCAAGGTCGACGGCGCGAGCCTGTGGCTGGTCGGACTCGTCGCGCTGGCAGCTTCGGGCGCGTTCGCGGCGGGCGTCGGCGCGTTGTCGCTGCGGACCAGGGGCGTGTACTTCATCATGATCACGTTGGCGTTCGCGCAGATGGTCTTCTTCGTGGCGCACGACACGCCGCTCGGCGGCGGCAGCGACGGCATCTATCTCTACTACAAGCCGGCGTTGACATCGTTCGGCTTCACGCTGGTCGACTTCGAGAAGGGTCGGGCGCTGTACTTCGCGACGCTCGTCCTGCTGATCGCGACCTTCGCGTTCCTCGCGGTGTTGATGCGCAGCCGCTACGGCCGCGCGCTGGCCGGCATCAAGGCCAACGAACAACGCATGCGGGCCGCGGGCTATGCGACCTATCCCTACAAGCTAGGCGCGTTCGTGATCGGCGCGATGATCGCGTCGCTCGCCGGCGTGCTGTTCGCGATGAAGGACGGCGTGGTCAACCCGGAGCTGATGGTCTGGAACCAGAGCGGCGCGGTGCTGCTGATGATCATCCTGGGCGGCCTCGGCCATCTGCGCGGCGCGATGCTGGGCGCGCTGATGTTCACGGTACTGCAGGAGCTCTATCAGTCGGAGGCCGTCTTCGGTTCCTTCGCGAAGCATTGGCAGCTGATGCTCGGCCTGACCATCATCGCGTTCGTGGCCGCGATGCCGCGCGGGCTGATCGGGCTGTTCGAACGCAGGCGCGCGCCGTGACCATGCACACGACGATCGATCAACGCCTGCTGATCGCGACCGACGTCTCGCGTCACTTCGGCGGATTGAAGGCCGTCGATGGCGTGTCGATCACGCTGACGCGCGGCACGTTGCATGCGGTCATCGGCACCAACGGCGCCGGCAAGTCGACGCTGGTCAACGTACTGTCCGGCGAGATCCCCGCGACGTCCGGCCGCGTCGAACTGCTCGGCCATCATGTCACCCACTGGAAGCAGCCGCGACGCGCGCACGCGGGGCTCGGCCGCAGCTATCAGCGCAACACGATCTTCCCGAACTTCACGGTCTTCGAGAACTGCCGCCTCGCCGCGCAGGCACGCCGGCAGCGCGCGTGGGACTGGTGGACACCGGCCGTGCGTTGCGCGGTCAGCAACGACGGCGCCGGCCGCGCGGTCGAACGGGCCGGCCTGCTGCCGGTGGCACGACGGCTCGCGGGCTCGCTTTCGCATGGCCAGAAGCGCCAGCTCGAGATCGCGATGTGCCTCTCGACGGAGCCGCAGGTGCTGCTGCTCGACGAGCCGCTGGCCGGCATGGGCGCCGAGGAGACCGAGCGAATGCTGGCGCTGCTCGAACAGTTGAAGGACGGTCACGCGGTGCTGCTGATCGAGCACGACATGGATGCCGTGTTCCGCGTCGCCGATCGCATCACCGTGATGGTCAACGGACGCGTGATCGCGAGCGACACGCCGGCGGCGGTGCGGATCGATCCGGCCGTGCAGGTGGCCTATCTGGGCGAGGAGTTCGCATGACCGCCGGTGTCGCCACGCCCGTCGATTTCGCCCTCGTCGAAGCCACCGACGTCCACGCGCATTACGGCCAGAGCCATATCCTGCACGGCGTCTCGCTCGCGATCGCGCCCGGCGAGTCGGTCGGTCTGCTCGGACGCAACGGCATGGGCAAGACCACGTTGATCCGCACGATGCTCGGTCTGCATCGGGCGAGCGGCGGCCGCGTGCGGATCGCCGGACGCGACGTGACACAGGATCGCGCCGACCGCATCGCGCGCCTCGGCATCGGCTACGTGCCCGAAGGTCGCGGCGTCTTCCCCAACCTGTCGGTGCGCGAGAACCTGATCATGGCGGCGCATTCCCCGAAGCGCTTCGGCGGCTGGACGCTGCCACGCGTGCTCGACCTCTTCCCGCGGCTGGCCGAACGCATCGACCACGGCGGCGGCGCGTTGTCCGGGGGCGAGCAGCAGATGGTGGCGATCGGTCGTGCGCTGATGCTCAACCCCCGCCTGATCGTCCTCGACGAGGCCACCGAAGGTCTGGCGCCGCTGGTCGTCGCGGAGATCTGGCGCATCATCGGCGTGATCCGCGCGAGCGGCATGGCGTCGCTGATCGTGGACCGCAACTATCGCGCGGTGCTCGCGCATACGGATCGGTGCGTCGTGCTGCAGAAGGGTCGCGTGGTGCTGGAAGACCAGTCGCGCGCGCTGCAGGACGACGTTACGCTGAGAGGGTTCTTGGGGGTTTGAGCGGAACGGGACGATGTTGTCGTCGGCGAAGGCCTGGACCATATTGTCTTCCCGGCAAGGCGGGGACCCCAATTTTGCCCGCGCGATATCACCATGATCCGGCGATCGTGATTGGGCCCCCGCCTTCGACGGGGTGACAACATTCCGGAGCAGGACGATCGTGCATGCGTGGTCTCATCGTCGCGGAAACCCGAAGTCCCCCGATCCATGAGCGCCGCATACCGAGCGCCCACCCTCCCTCAACCTCGTTCAGAAGGAAACCCCGTGCCCGATACCGCTGCCCAACCGCAACCCCACACCCACGTCTACGAAGACCTCGCGCTTTACCTCGACGGCCAGTTCGTCAAGGGCGGCGGCCGCAACGAGCAGGACGTGTTCGATCCGGCCACCGACACCGTCATCGGCCGCCTGCCGCACGCGACGAAGGAAGACCTCGACACCGCGTTGAACAGCGCGGCCCGCGCGTTCGAGACGTGGAAGAAGACGTCGCCGATGGAGCGCAGCAGGATCCTCCGCAAGGTCGCCGACCTCGCGCGGGAACGCGCGAAAACCATCGGCGCCAACATGACGCTCGACCAGGGCAAGCCGATCGCCGAGGCCGTCGGCGAAGTGATGATGTGCGCGGAGCACGCGGAGTGGCATGCCGAGGAGTGCCGGCGCATCTACGGCCGCGTCATCCCGTCGCGCGTCGACGGCGTGCGCCAGCTCGTGCTGCGCGAACCGATCGGCGTCTGCGCGGCCTTCACGCCGTGGAACTTCCCGTTCAACCAGGCGATCCGCAAGGTCGTCGCCGCGCTGGGCGCCGGTTGCACCATCGTGCTGAAAGGACCGGAGGACGCGCCGTCCGGCGTCGTAGCGCTCGCCCGTCTGTTCCACGACGCGGGCCTGCCCGCGGGCTGCCTCAACATCGTCTGGGGCGTGCCGCACGAGGTGTCGACCTACCTGATCAACTCACCGATCGTTCGCAAGGTCTCGTTCACCGGATCGGTCGCCATCGGCAAGCAGCTCGCCGCGATGGCCGGCGGCGTGATGAAGCGCTGCACGATGGAGCTGGGCGGCCACGCGCCGGTCATCGTGTGCGACGACGCGGACATCGACAAGGCGGCCGATATCCTCGTCGGCTTCAAGTTCCGCAACGCGGGCCAGGTATGCATCTCGCCGACGCGCTTCTTCGTGCAGGAGGGCGCATACGACCGCTTCGTCGCGCGCTTCGTCGACAAGACCAAGGCCATCAAGGTGGGCGCCGGCAGCGACCCGGCCAATCGCATGGGCCCGCTCGCGCAGAAGCGCCGCATCGCCGCCTTCGCGAGCTTCATCGACGACGCGCATCAACGCGGCGCCAGCGTGCTGGCCGGGGGCTCGGCGATGGAGGGAGCCGGCAGCTTCTACTCGCCGACCGTGCTGGCCGACCTGCCCGCCGACAGCCGGATCATGCACGAGGAGCCCTTCGGCCCGGTGGCCGGCATGGTCCGCTTCAAGGACCTGCACGACGTCATCAGGCAGGCCAACAGCCTGCCGTTCGGCCTCGCGTCGTATGCCTTCACCGGCTCGACGAAGAACGCCACCGCGATCGCCGACGGCCTCGAGGCCGGCATGGTCTCGATCAACCATATCGGCCTCGCGCTCGCCGAGACGCCGTTCGGCGGCATCAAGGATTCGGGCTACGGCAGCGAGGGCGGGACCGAGAGTTTCGACGGTTATCTCACGACGAAATTCGTGACGCAGATGGGTTGACGGCGATAGCGGTCCATGAATCGTTGACTTGTCAACGATTCATGGAATGCCATCAACACGTTAGTCGATCGCTGCAAAGGACTTCAGCACGCGGTCGAACGATGCGTCGGCCGGAGCGGCATGCGTCGGTGACATCAGGCTGCGACCGAACAGCGAGCCGACCAGATCGACGGCGACCTCGGCCGTGCGGTTGCGGACGTCGAGCGCCGGGTTGAGTTCCATGATGTCGAGCGACCCGAGCCGTCCGGTGTCCGCGATCATCTCCATGCACAAGCGCGCCTCGCGATAGGTCGGACCGCCGTCGACGGTCGTGCCGACGCCCGGCGCCATCGTCGGATCGAGGAAGTCGACGTCGAAGCTCACGTGCAGGTGCGTGTCGTCGTCGATGCCGGCCAGCGCCCGCTGCATGACCCGATGCATGCCGATCTCGTCGATGGTCCGCATGTCGAAGACCTCGATGCCGTGCGCCTTCAGCAGCCGACGCTCGCCGTCGTCGACGCTGCGCACGCCGATCTGCCGCACCCAGTCCGCACGGATGGCGCCGGTGCCCGACGTCAGGCTGTCCGGCCCGAGCCCGCACAGGCAGGCCAGCGGCATGCCGTGCAGGTTGCCGGTGGGCGTCATCGCCGCGGTGTTGAAGTCGGCGTGCGCGTCGAGCCACAGGATGCGCAGCTTCTGCCCGACGTCGCGGCAGTGACGCGCGATCGCGTCGATCGAGCCCATCGCGAGACAGTGATCGCCGCCGAGAAGCACCGGCATGCGCCGGCAGCGCAGCTCGTGCGCGACGGCCTCGCGGACGAGGCCGTTCCAGACGACGACTTCGTCGAGATGGCGGTAGCCGTCGACGGCCGCGCGATCCGGATTGCGCGGGCCACGCAGGTCGCCGGCATCGGTCACGTCGGCGACTACCGCTTCGAACGCCTGGCGGATTCCGGCGACCCGCAGCGCTTCCGGCCCCATCGCGGCCCCCCGCACGCCGGCCCCGACGTCGGTCGGCGCACCGATCAGCGTGACGCGTCGCTGTGCCGTCGAGACGCGGTTCATGCGGCCACCCATGCGTCGACGGCGCGCCTCTGCGGCGCAGGCTCCGGACGCAGCAACGCGAAGAGGTCCTTCGGATCGTCGAGTCGCGGCACGAGATCGAGCGTGCGACCGCAGTGACGTTCGGACTGGAGTCGATGAAGCAGACGCAGCGCCGAGAAGTCCTCGATCGCGAAGCCGACCGAATCGAAGATCGTCACTTCGGTATCGTTGCGTCGGGCGACCGCGCCGGTCAGCAGATCGAAGAACTCGATCACCGGATAGTCGGCCGCGACCTGCTGGACTTCCCCTTCGACGCGGCTCTGCGGCGCGTACTCGACGACGACGCGCACGGCGTCGCGCAACAGGATGGCGCGTTCGAGTTCGGTCTTGCCGGGACAATCGCCGCCGACCGCATTAAGATGCATGCCCGGCTCGATCATGTCGTTCGTGACGATGATCGCGTTGCTCTTGTCGGCCGTGATCGTGGTCACGATGTCGGCGCCGCGCACCGCTTGGCGCGCGTCGACGCAACGGATCACGCGCAAGCCGTCGAGGCAGAGCCCGCGCAGATTGCGTTCGAGCTTCTCGGTCGCAGCCCCGTCGGTGTCGTACAGGCGCACTTCACGAATCCCCAGCAGACCATGGAACGCGACGACCTGGAACTCGGCCTGCGCGCCGTTGCCGATGACGGCCATCGTCGCGCTCCCGCGACGCGCCATGCGCCGCGCCGCGAGCGCGGACATCGCCGCGGTGCGGATCGCCGTCGTCAGCGTCAGTTCGGCGAGCAGCAGCGGATAGCCGGTCACGACGTCGGCCAGGACGCCGAACGCGGTGACCGTCGAGAGCCCGGCGTTCGTGTTGCGCGGATGCCCGTTGACGTACTTGAACGCGTAGTGCATGCCGTCGCTGATCGGCATCAACTCGATCACGCCGTCGCGCGAATGCGCGGCGTGCCGGGCCGACTTGTCGAAGACCGGCCAGCGGCGGTAATCGGACTCGATCTCGTCGGCCAGGCGCGTGATGAAAGATGCGAGTCCCAGTTCCCGCACGATGTTCCTGACGGCGTCGACGCCCATGTAGTGGACCACGATGAATCTCCGGTGCATGGGCACCTCCCCAAGGGAACCCATCGATCCATTGTCGTGGCGATGCCCGGCAATGGACAGCGTGCATTGCGCACGAATCGGGTGCCGCTTTCGGCATTAGTGCAGACGCCGCTGGCGTTTCGTATCACCGAACGCGCCGCTTGATGGACGACCTGGACCGACGCCTGATCGCACTGCTGCGCGACGACGCTCGAACGCCGCTGGCGGTGCTCGCCAGCTGCTGAAGGTTTCCCGGGGCACCGTGCAGAACCGGCTGCGGCGCATGGAGGCCGACGGCACGATCATCGGCTACACGCTCAGCCTCAAGCAGGAAGTCGAAGAGCATCGCATGCGTGCGATGACGACGATCCAGGTGGAAGGCAGTCGCGCGACCGCAGTGTTGAAGGCGCTGCGCGGCGACCCGTCGGTGGTCGCGTTGCACACGACGAACGGCCGCTGGGACATCGTCGCCGAACTGCGCGTGGAGACGCTCGAGGAATTCGACCGCCTGCTCACGCGCATCCGCTCGCTCGACGGCGTGGTGGGGTCCGAGACGAGCTTGCTGCTGTCGGCTGTGAAAGCCTAGGCTTTCGAGCAGCACGATCGAACACGTGCCCCGTCCGTTGGCGCTGCCACCGTCAGGTCGAGGTCAACTGGAATGGAACGTGCTAATGCAACGACCGGTCGCGACGCGACCGCGGTGGGGCGAATGGTGACAGGTGATTCATGACGACGTCATGTGCGCCTCTCAATCTGCTCCGCCTGATCTTCCACCTGTCCGAGAGCCCATGATCCGTCTGCAGCGCGTATCGCGCGTCGCGAAGTTGTTCGCGGCCTGTTTGGTCTTCATCCTCGCCCCCTCGGCCTTCGCTTCGTCGAACGGCATCGTCATCAGCCAGATCTACGGTGGTGGCGGCAACAGCGGCTCCACGTACAGGAACGACTTCATCGAAGTCTTCAACGCGGGCAACGCCGCAGTCAGCCTCAACGGCTGGTCCGTCCAGTACGCGTCGGCGGCCGGCACCAGCTGGCAGGTCACGGCGCTCGGCAATGTGCTGCTGCAGCCCGGGCAGTACCTGCTCGTCCAGGAATCGGCCGGCGCGGGCGGCACGACCAGTCTGACGCCCGATGTAACCGGCAACATCGCGATCAGCGCGACGGCCGGCAAGGTGGCGCTGCTCAACACGACGACCGCGCTGACCGTCGGCTCGCCGACCAGCGCGTCGGTCATCGACTTCGTCGGCTTCGGGTCGACCGCTTCGTTCGCGGAAGGCTCGCCGACGGCGGCGCCGGGCAACACGACCGGTGTCCTGCGCGCCAACTTCGGCTGCACCGATACGGACAACAACGCTGCCGACTTCACGGTCGTCGCACCGAATCCGCGCAACACCGCGTCCCCCTTCCATCCGTGCAACGGCACGTTCGACGCCCCGATCGTCGCGACCTGCCCGGCCACGCAGGTCATCGTCGGCAGCGGCGGCACGGGCACGGCGACGGCAACCGATCCCGACAGCGTCGTCAACGGCGTGACGCTCGGCAACGCGTCGGCCGGCATCACGCTCGGCACGCTGACCCCGGCCGCGGCTGCGGGCGGCACCGCGAGCGTGCCGATCGTCGTCAGCGCTTCCCTGCCCGCCGGCAGCTATCCGTACACGCTGACCTTCACCAACAACGCATCGCAGAGCGCGACGTGCTCGTCGACGGTCAACGTCGGCTCGCTGACGCCGATCTATTCGATCCAGGGTTCGGGCTCGAGCAGCCCGCTGGCCAACCAGACCGTCATCACCCAGGGCGTCGTGACGCGGGTCGTCTCCAACGGGTTCTACATGCAGGACCCGACGGGCGACGGCGATCCGACGACGTCGGACGGCATCTTCGTCTTCACCTCGTTCTATACGGTGCGCGTCAACGACCTGGTCCGCGTGGGCGCCACGGTCGTCGAGTTCAACGTCGGCCAGGCGACCAACACGGATACCGCTTCGCACACGATCACGGAGCTGTCCAGCGTGAGCTCGGTGAACGTCGTGGGCAGCGGCTCGATCACGCCGACGGTGATCGGCTTCCCGTTCACCAGTCGCGACCAGATGGAGCAGTACGAGCACATGCTCGTCACCATCAACGGCCCGCTGACGGTCGCGCAGAACTACTACCTCGGCCAGTACGGTCAGCTGACGGTCGCGGCGCTCGGCGCCGTCGAGACGCCGACCAACCGCTATCGTCCGGGTGCGAGCGCGCAGGCGCTGTACGCCGACAACAAGCGTCGCAGCCTGATCGTCGAGGACGGTGTGGCCACGCAGTATCCCAACCCGGTGCCGTTCATCGCGTCGGACAACACGGTGCGGCAGGGCGACACGCTGACGTCCATCACCGGCGTCATCGACTACGGCCTCGCGACCGACAGCGCGAGCGACCCGGGAAGCTGGCGGATCATCCCGACCGTCACGCCGCAGTTCACCCGCGCCAACGCCCGCACGACGACGCCGGACGACGTGGGCGGCACGATCCGTGTCGCGAGCGCCAACGTCGAGAATTTCTTCACGACGTTCACCAACGGCCAGACGGCCAGCGGACAGACGGGTCAGGGTTGTACCGTGGGATCCAGCACGTCGGCATCGAACTGCCGCGGCGCGGACAGCCTGACCGAGTTCATGCGTCAGCGCGCGAAGATCGTCGAGGAGCTGGTCGGCCTCAACGCCGACGTGATCGGCATCATGGAGCTGCAGAACAACGGGCCCGTGGCGATCGGCAACCTGGTGGACGCGATCAACGCCCGCATCGGCTCGACCGTCTACGCGGCCATCCCCGATCCGGCGCAGGGCACCGGCACCGACGCGATCAAGGTGGGCATGATCTACAAGCCCGCGAAGCTCACGCGCAGCGGCGCGTCCGTCAGCGATCCGAACCCCATCCACAATCGCGCGCCGCTGGCGCAGGCCTTCGTCGTGCCCGGCGGTCAGACGTTCACGCTGGTCGTCAATCACCTGAAGTCCAAGGGCTGCAGTGGCGCGACGGGCCTCGACACCGATCAGGGCGACCTTCAGAGCTGCTTCAACAACACGCGTCGTCAGCAGGCGGCCGCCACGCGCACCTTCGTGACGTCACTGTTCCCGTCGGGTGCGACCCCCAACGCGCTGCTCGTCGGCGACTTCAACGCGTATGCGATGGAAGACCCGATCGCCGACATGACGGCCAACGGCTACACCGACGAGCTCGGTCGCTTCAACGCGTTCGGGTACTCGTACCAGTTCGACGGCTCGTCCGGTCGCATCGACCAGGCGCTGACGACGCCGGCGCTGTCGTCCAAGGTCAAGCGCGCGCTGGAGTGGCACGTCAATGCCGACGAGCCGGCGATCCTCGATTACAACCTCGAGAACAAGCAGCCGGCCTGTGCCGCCTGCGCGCCGGACTACTACACGGCCACGCCGTACCGCGCGTCCGACCACGACCCGCTCGTGGTGGGCATCTCGTTCGGGACCGCCGCCCCGACCAAGCCGACGAAGTGATCGGACCGATCACCCCATTCGCTTCCCTTCGATCTTCACCAGGACCTTCATGAATCTCAAGACCGCCTTCCTCGCGACGGCCATCGGCAGCCTGATCGCCATGGCCGCGCAGGCCAACGTCGTGACCTACACCGGCAACACGTTGACCGGGCCGACCTACGACCGCGTCGACATCGCCAGCAGCACGGCGACGCCGACCGGCGTGTCGTCGACCGGCACCGCGGTCAACTACAACGCGTACAGCTTCACGGTGGGCACGAGCGGCACGTACAGCATCACGACGGCCGGCGCGTTCGACACGTTCGGCACGCTGTACGCCGGCGGCTTCAACCCCGCGTCGTCGACGACCCATGCGGTGGCGGGCAACGACGACCTGACCGCGGGCATCGGCACGTCGGGGCTCTCGTTCAACCTGACGGCGGGCACGACGTACACCTACGTCACGAGCGCGTTCCTCAACGGCGAAGGCGGCTTCTTCAGCACGTCGATCGGCGGCGGCGGCACCGTCACGCCGACGACCGCGACGACACCCGCGACACCGAGCTCGCGCGTGCTCACCTACACGGGCACGACGGTCGGCGGCAAGACCTACGATCGCGCCGATACCGACGGCAGCGGTGGCTTCTTCCTTTCGTCCGATGCCACCAGCGTCGCGTACTCGACATTCTCGTTCCAGGTCGGCGCGATCGGCACGTATTCGTTCATCGCCAACGGCGCTTACGACACGTTCCTGTCGCTCTATCGCGGCGCGTTCAATCCGTCGAACGCACTGACCAACCTCGTCGACCTCAACGACGACGCCTACAACGGCGCGTCGTTCCTCACGGACGTCTCGGCCTTCGCCGACGACCTCATCCCGGGTGTCGTCTACACGCTGGTGACGTCCGGCTATGGCAACGGCGACGGGGGCTTCTTCAGCAACGCCATCGTCGGTCCGGGAGCGGTCGCGCGCGTGTCGGAGCCGGGCGTCCTGGCGCTGATATTCGCGGGCGTCGGCCTGATGGGTGTCGCCGCGCGTCGCCGGAAGTCGACCCGCGCCTGATCAATCGTTCGGATCGATCGTTCGTCGCGAAAAAACGGCAGGGGCGACCCTGCCGTTTTCTTTCCGCGATCATTCAATCCGACGATCAGGGCATCGCGACCTTCGTCACGTTGTCTTCCGAGTTGCGGTCGATGCGCTTGTTGTACGGATCGACCCCGACGAAGGTCGGCGCCCGGTCGACCACGACCGACACGGTCTGCCTGCCGGTGTGGATGCGCTGCCGCTCGAACGACAGGACGTCGGCCGCCGTGTAGCCCGGCTTGCCCGGCTCGGCGCCGAACACGCCGATGTCGAACGGTTCGTCCAGCGGCGCCTCGGTTTCCTTGCCCTTGCCGTCGGCGTAGAACTTCTTCGCGTCGACGACGAAGCTCACGTCGTACCTGCCGTCGCCGCGCTTCGTCGACTTCGCGTCGCTGGCCTTGACGTCGAGCAGCGTGATCTTCTTGAAGAGGTCGGTGATCAGCGCGTCGTTCGCGGGGCCCGCTTCTTCGCGCAGGATCTTCAGGAAGTCGAGCGTGTTCGGAAAGGGCGCCGCCTTGAACGCATGCTGCTGGAGCATCCGCGCCATCGCGCGATCGACCTTGTCCTCGCCGACCACCTCCTTCAGCCAGTACATCGCGAGCGAGCCCTTCTGGTAGTGGATGTACTGCTGGTTCTCGACGCGATACAGCGGCAGCTCCTCGACCACCTCGCCACCCCGTCGCCGCAGATAGCGATCCAGCTCGTACTTGAGGAACTTGCGCATCTGCTCGCGCCCGTACATCTTCTCCATCACGAGCAGCGCCGAGTACTGCGCGAAGCTCTCGACCAGCATCGTCGCGCCCTGCTGATCGCTCGGCACCAGTTGGTGACCCCACCACTGATGGCCGACCTCGTGGGCCGTCACGTAGGTCGCGATGTCGATCTTGTCGGGCGCCCCGAGCCTGGTGAGGAACCCGATGTCCTCCGAGTACGGGATGGTGTTGGCGAACGACTGCGCGAACGCCTCGTAGCCGGGGAACTCGAGGATGCGCGCCTGCCTGAACTGGTACGGCGAGAAGCGCTCCGAGAACATCGCGAGCGAGATCTTCATCGCGTTCAGCATGCGGTCGACGTTGGCGTCGTGACCGGGTTCGTAGTAGACGGCGATGTCGATGGCACCCGCCGCGTTGCGCGCCTGGTCGCGCTTGACCGCATAGCGCGCCGACTGGATCGAGAAGAAGTCGTTGATCGGCGCATCGGGCTTGAAGTGCACGGTGCGCCGGCCGTCGGCGACCGTGTCCGACAGCGTGTAGCCCGGCGCGATCGGCGTCTGGTCCGCGTCGGTCGTGACCGTGAGGTCCGCGTCCACCCAGTCGGCCGCGTCCGAGAAGACGTTGCGCGCGCGTCCCGTCTCGTCTTCCAGCGTCGGCGGCCTGAGGTCGGCGGGCAGGCCGTACTTGCGACGCTTCGCGCGGTCCTTGAGGAACCTGTCGCGCGACACGCCGACGTCGGGCGTGATCTCGGCGTTGTTGATGAACGTGCCGTTGCCGACGATGCGGGTCAGCGGAGCGTTGTTCGGAAAACCCTTCTCCTCGAGCGTGGTCGCGAAGCGCACCTCGCGCGTCTCGCCGGGTCGCATCGCGGGCTGCAGGCTGTAGCGTCGATACGCGAAGTCGGGGAAGTCCTCGGCGACCGCCCCACCGTCGATCTCCAGGCGGTCGACGTGCAGACGATCGGGCCAGTTGAACCAGACCCGGTCGATCGGCTGGTCGCTGCGGTTGATCAGCCTGTAGCTGCCGGTCGTGACCGCTTTCGCGTCGTGCGGAAACAGTTGCACGTTCAGCGTCACGCCGACGATGCGCGGCACCACGACCTTCTCGTATTGCAGGAAACGCTTCTCGGCCTCGGCCGTCTCCTTCTCGATGTCGGGTCCGGTGCGGTAGCGGTTGAGCACATTCGTGTTGTAGAAGATGAACGCGCCGCTCGCGACCCACGCGACGAACGCCACGACGAAGGTCGCGCGCGCACCGCCGACGAAACGGCGCGGCAATGCGGCCAGGCGCGGACGCAGCGCCGTCGTCGTGCCGCGTCTCCACAACGCATAGGCCAGGACGGCCAGCATCACGGCGAACGCGCCCCAGTAGAACTGGAACCACGCCCGCCCGATCCAGAAGCGCGCCATGCCGTTCATGTCCGAAATAGGAACACTCGATGCACCGCCGTACTCGTACAGATTGTGTTCGAAGCCCGCCGTACCGAGCGCGACGGTCGCGACGAGATACAGCAGCATGACCCCGTAGCCGATGAACTTCTGCGGGACCAGCACCTGCACGAAGACCGACAGGATCGCCAGCAGCAACGCGTTGATCAGCGTCGGCACCACGAACCACAACAGGTAACCGCCGAGCTCGACGTGCGTGTAGCCCTTGAGCAGCTGGATGCCGATGCCTGTCAGGACCGCGACCACGCAGCTCGCGGCCAGGACCAGCGCGATCGCGACGATCTTGGGAACGAGGTGGGTCCAGTCCGGCGCCGCCGTCGCGTCGACGATCTCGTGCATGCGCCGTTCGCGATCGCGCCACACGAGCTCGCCACCGTAGTAGATGGCGATGATGATCGGCATGATCGTGAACGCGCCGAGCAGCGCCTGCACCATGAGCCGCGTGGTCGGATACGAATCGCTGCCGTACCACTCGCCGACATACCAGGCCGAGCCGGCGGTGTTCAGGACGCCGATCATCAGCAGCACGAAGAACGCGGGGCTGCGAAAAATCAGGCCGACATCGAAGCGTGCCAGTGCCAGCAGTTGCACGAGGCCGCTCGCCGTGCGCTGGTCGGGCGTCGGCAACGCGCCCTGCGGAGGCGCGACCTCCGATTCGACCTCCGCCGCACCGACCTTCCTGAATTTTTTCAACCGCGTCTCGAAGCGGAACAGTCGCCATGCGAGCGCGAAGAACAGCGCTGCGACGCCGGTCCACAGCAACCGGTTCGCGAGCAGCAGGCCGGTCAGCGGCGGCAGCAGCGTGTTGCGCTCGGAGGCTGTCCAGTACTTCGTCGTGATGCCGAGCGCGGACAGCCCGAACGGATCCGACAGGGCGGCGAAGGTCTCGTGCGCCTGGTCGCGCAGCAGGGCGCGCGAGACGACGAAAGCCACGATCGTCCCGATCGCGCCGACGTAGGTCCACATCAGCGAACGCGTCGCGGTGGCCAGCGCGAAGAACGCCGCGCCGGTGATCAGCAGCGTCGGCAGTCCGAACACGAACAGCGCGTAGAGATAGTGGCCGGGCACGAACGGGCCGACCTTCTCGCTGTCGAGCCACGGCATCGCCGAGCCGATCGCGAT
>CAZZWS010000089.1:0-15294 GCA_964657795.1 Beijerinckiaceae bacterium | reverse complement strand
GATCGCCGCGCCCGCATGCGCGTGGCAGATGGCGCAGGCCAGCGCGTCGGCGGCATCCGTGGTCGGCGCGCCCGACAGCCGCAGCAGTCGCGTCACCATTTCCTGCACCTGCGCCTTGCCAGCCTTGCCGTAGCCCACCGTGGCCTGCTTGGTCTGCAGCGCCGTGTACTCGGCGACCGGCACGCCGCCCGCCATCAGTCCGCAGATGGCCGCGCCGCGGGCCTGGCCGAGCAGCAACGTGGACTGCGGATTGACGTTGACGAAGACCTTCTCGATCGCGGCCGCCGCAGGCCGATGCAGCGCGACGATCTCGCGGACGCCTTCGAAGATCACGTGCAGGCGTTCGGCGAGGTCGGCGTTGGGCGTGCGCACGACGCCGCTGGCGACATAACTCAGCGTGGGTCCGTCGACGTCGATGACGCCGAAGCCGGTGATGCGGAGGCCGGGGTCGATGCCGAGGATGCGCATCGTCAGCGAGTCGGTGGTCGCTCGATGGACTGCAGCCGCAGCCATGCGGCGAAGTCGTCTTCGGACCAGGTGCTCTCGGCGAGCGCGAGCATCGCGCCGATGGTTTCGGCCTGGCCCGCCACGAGCTTCCAGCCGTTCATCAGCAGGAACAGACCGGCAGCCAACAGACCGGCGCGCTTGTTGCCGTCGATGACCGCATGGTTCTTCGCGAATCCGTAGGCGTAGGCCGCCGCCAGTTCATGGACGTCTGGCTCACCGTACTCGAGCTTGTTGCGTGGTCGCGTGAGTGCCGACTCGAACAGTCCTTCGTCACGAATGCCGCGTGCGCCTCCGTGCTCGGCAAGGCTTTCGCCGTGGAGGAGCAGCAGCGCCTGGCGTTCGACCCAGACCGGGGTCATCACGACTACTTTGCGAGTTCGTGGAACGCGTCGCGGTAGTCGCGCATGAATTCACGGCCTGCCTCGACCTGAGCGGCGACCGATGGATCGTAAGGCGTCAGGACGAAGCCCTCGGGCGTCTCGGTCACGTATACGGCGTCGCCCTTCTCGACGCGCAGCCGCGCGAGCAATTCCTTCGGCAGGATGACGCCGACCGAATTGCCGACCTGGGTGAGCTTGAGCAGGTGCATCGCGAACTCTGTCGTTATTACGAACGTAATACGTTACGCCGTGAATGACGGACTTGCAAGCCTGGCATTTCGAGTTCTGAGCGCGCGTCCTTCTCAATGCCTGAAGTGCCGGACCCCCGTGAACACCATCGCCACGCCGCGCTCGTCGGCGGCGGCGACGACCTCGTCGTCGCGGACGCTGCCGCCCGGCGAGATGACGCAGGCCGCGCCCGCGTCGACCACGACGTCGAGGCCGTCGCGGAACGGGAAGAAGGCGTCCGAGGCCACGGCCGAACCGGCCAGCGACAGCCCCGCGTTCGCGGCCTTGATCGACGCGATGCGCGCCGAGTCGATGCGGCTCATCTGGCCGGCGCCGACGCCGAGCGTGCGGCCGTCGGCGCAGAACACGATGGCGTTGGACTTGACGAACTGCGCGACGCGCCACGCGAACAGCAGGTCGGTGGTCTGTCGGGCATCGGGCTGCTTCCTCGTCACGACCTTCATCATGGCCGACGTCAATCGATGCTGGTCGAGCGACTGGACCAGCAGACCCGAGCCGATGCGCTTGACGTCGAGGCCGCCCCAACCGGTCACCGCCGGTGTGGTCCCGACGCGATAGGACGCCACCTCGAGCACGCGCAGGTTGGTCTTCTTCGCGAGCAGCGCCAGCGCGTCGTCGCTGTAGCCGGGCGCGATCAGGACTTCGACGAACTGCTTGCCGACCGCTTCGACCGTGGCCGCGTCGAGCGGCCGGTTGAACGCGATGATGCCGCCAAAGGCCGACGTGGGATCGGTGGAGAAGGCCTTGCCATAAGCCTCGAGCGGCGACGTGCCGATCGCGACGCCGCAGGGGTTCGCGTGCTTCACGATGACGCAGGCGGCGCCGTCGGCATCGTCGAAGACCTTGACGCATTCCCACGCGGCATCCGCATCCGCGAGGTTGTTGAACGACAGCTCCTTGCCCTGCAACTGGCGTGCGGTGACCAACGTGCCGGGCAGCGGCTCCGGGTCGCGATACAGCGCGGCGCTCTGATGCGGGTTCTCGCCGTAGCGCAGGTCCTGTAGCTTGACGAAGCTGGCGTTGAGTTGTCTCGGGTAAGCGTGGCGATCGGGCGTGGCGACGCTGTCGCCCACGTCCGTGATCGACGACAGGTAGTCGCTGATCGCCGCGTCGTAGCGTGCGATGCGATCGAACGCCGCGACCGCCAGCGCGAAGCGCGTGGCCTTCGACACCGTGCCGTCCCGTGCGAGTTCGTCGGCGACCGTCGCGTACTGCGACGCGTCGGTGATCACGGTCACGTCCTGCCAGTTCTTGGCGGCGGAACGGACCATGGCCGGCCCGCCGATGTCGATGTTCTCGATCGCATCCTCGAGCGTGCAACCGGGCGCAGCGACCGTCGCCTCGAACGGATAGAGGTTGACGACGAGCAGGTCGATCGGACCGATGCCGTGCTTGTCGATCGCCGCGATGTGCGCGGCCACGTCGCGGCGGGCGAGCAGGCCGCCGTGGATCTTCGGATGGAGCGTCTTGACGCGGCCGTCGAGCATCTCCGGAAACCCGGTGTGGTCGGCGACCTCGATCACCGCGAGGCCCGCCTCGGCCAGCAGCTTCGCGGTGCCCCCGGTCGACAGCAACTCGACATCGCGCTCGGCCAGCATCGTCGCGAAGGCGACGACACCGGTCTTGTCGGAAACGGACAGCAGGGCGCGACGGATCATGAGCTTTGAGTGGGGTTAGAGCAGGCCGTGTTCGGCGAGCTTCTTGCGCAGCGTGTTGCGATTGATGCCGAGCAGCGTCGCGGCCTGCGACTGGTTCTGCCCGGCGTGTCGCATGACGACTTCGAGGATCGGTTTCTCGACGGTCTTCAAAACCATGTCGTAGATACCGGTCACGCTTTCGCCTTCGAGGTCCCGCAGGTATTTCTGGAGGCTGTGACGGATACAGTCCTCGATCAGCTGACGGCTCATCGTGTGACCTAGGCCGCGAGACGGAGCGGGTCGTGCCCGACCGGCAGCGCGTCGTCATCGCCCCCGATGCCCGCAAGGAAGCGGTCGACCGCCGCGCGCTGCGCGTCGCAGTCCTCGATGGTGTTCATGCGGGCGCGGAACAGCTCGCCGCCCGGCAGGTCGGCCACGTACCAGCCGATGTGCTTGCGGGCGGTGCGCAGGCCGGTCAGCGCGCCGTAGAACGCGTAGTGGTCGTCGAGATGGTCGGCGAGCAGCTCGCGGACCTCGCCGATCGTGGGCGGTGCGCGATGGGTGCCGTGCGCGAGGAAGTGCGCGACCTCGCGGAAGATCCACGGACGACCCTGGGCCGCGCGACCGATCATCACGGCGTCGGCGCCGGTGACCGCGAGCACCTGCGCCGCACGCTCGGGCGTGTCGATGTCGCCGTTGGCCACGACCGGGATGCGCACCGCGGCCTTGACCGCGGCGATGGTGTCGTACTCCGCATGGCCTTCGAAGCGATCGGCGCGCGTGCGGCCGTGCAGCGTCAGCAGCGCGACGCCGGCGCGCTCGGCGATCGCCGCGATGGCCAGCGCGTTGCGCGCGCCGCGATGCGGACCGGTGCGGAACTTCAACGTGACGGGCACGCCCGAGCGCACGGTGACGGCGTCGACGACCGCGTCGAGGATGCGGGCGACCAGCTCCTCGTCGGCGAGCAGCGCGGACCCGGCGGCCGCGTTGCAGACCTTCTTCGCCGGACAGCCCATGTTGATGTCGATGATCTCGGCGCCGCGGTCGACGTTGAAGCGCGCGCATTCGGCCAGCAGCGTCGCGTCGCCGCCGGCGATCTGCACCGTCTTCGGCGCGGCTTCGCCGGCGTGGTCGATGCGGCGCGAACTCTTGATCGTGTCCCACAGGCGCGGGTTGGATGCCGCCATCTCGGAGACCGCATGGCCCGCGCCGAAGCGCTTGCAGAGCTTGCGGAAGGGCCGGTCGGTGACGCCGGCCATCGGCGCGACGAAGACGCGGTTGGCGAGCCGGTACGGTCCGATCGACGGTCCGTCCGGGTCGTTGCGGGCAGCGCTGTCGGGGCCGGTCTCGGGCATGCGGACGATGCGACGTGAAGAAGGGAGACCGGCAGCTCGACGACTGTCGCCGATGCCAGCGAGACCGTCGGTGCGCCGGTCGGTGCGCGGGTTGTCGTGCGGATCGAGGCACGTCCCGAACGAGGCGACGCACGTTCGAGGGCTCCATGCCGGGTCGACATTCTAGCCGCTCGACTTCGCGCGCGACCGACCCGCCCACGCAAAAAATGATGCGGCCGATGTCTTGCGAAACGATGGCCGGCGTGGCATGCGACGGAGCGCTACCCGGCCACGAACGACGGTCAGCGCCGCCCGTTCATCATCTGGCGAGCGAACACGCCGCGCAGCGGACGTGCCACGTCGAGCAGTGCGAGTGCGAGGCCGCGTCCCGTCACGACCGGTGCGAACGGACTCGCGAAGAGGCGTGGCATCAGGTCGGTGAGGCCGACGGTCACGGCCCGGTCGACGCGTCGTCGTGCACGATAACGCGCGACCAGCGTCGGCGCGTCGTCGCTTGCTTCTCCCTCCGTCAGCAGCAAGGCGAGGTCGTGCGCGTCGCGCAGGCCGAGGTTGAGCCCCTGACCCGCGACCGGATGCAGCGACTGCGCCGCGTTGCCGATCGCGAACTCGGCGGTTCCCGGACCCCGAGCCCGTGCCGCGTGATCGACCGCGTTGAGGCCGAGCGGATAGCTGCGACGCGGGCCGATCGTCGCGAAGCGGCCGAGCCGGTCGCCGAACGCGGCATGCAGCGCGTCGGCGAAGGCTTCGTCGGTCATCGCGAGCCGGATCGCGGCATCCGCCGGCTTGCCGCACCACACCAGCGAATAGCCCGCACGCGGCCGACCGGCGGCATCGGCTTCGATCGCCGGCAACAGCGCGATCGGACCGTCTTCCGTGAAACGTTCGAAGGCCGTCGAGCGCAAGGCCGCATGCGGCGCCGCCCGCACCGTCACGAAGGTTGTCACCGCGGTCTGGTGATAGTCGCGATGGATCGCGCGACGCTGCTGCGCGTCGAAGAGACCGCCTTCGGCGTGGACGACGGTGCGTGCCGCGAGACCCGAGTCCTGCGCATCCGTCGTCGACAGCATCAGTCGGTCATCCGACGAGACGATCGCGTCGAGCTTGCAGGGCCGCCGCACGACGAGGCCCCGCGCACCGAGCGCGGCGTCCAGCGCCTGCACGAGATCGCCGTGACGCACGACGTAACCGAGCGCGTCGACGCCGTAGTCGTCGCGGTCGATGACCGTGCGGCCGAAGTGGCCACGATGCGAGACATGGATCGTGTGGATGGCCGTCGCACGCGGCGTCGTCGCCGTCCACGCGCCGAGTCGGGCGAGCAACGTCGCGCTGCCTTGCGAGATGGCGATCATGCGATCGTCCGCGGCGGCCGCCTCGCGTGTCTTCGCGTCGAGCAGCACGATGCGCGACGTGTCGACGCCGCGTTCGAGCAGGAACAACGCGAACGCCGCGCCGATCGGGCCGGCGCCGCAGATCGCGAGGTCGACGGGTTCGCTCATCGCGCTCGTGCTCCTTCGTCGCCGAGCCGACGATCGAGCGTCGCGAGCTGCCCGGGCGTGCCGACGTTGTCCCAAGCGCCGGCGAAGCGGCTGCCGGTCATGCGTCCGGCGTCGGCCAGCGCGTAGGCCCACGGAAACATCTTCAGCACCTTGAAGCGCGGCAGCGCGGCGAATACGCGCGGATGGAAGACGGCGATGTTGGCGTACGTCATGAGAGGCTCGGTCACATCGTCCGGCTCGCGCGCGATGCGCCCGTCGACCAGCGCCATGTCGCCGGCCGGATGCCACGGCGGATTGTCGACCAGCACGAGATGCGCGGCGTGCACGGGGAAGTGCAGGCGGATCGACGTCACGACCGGCGCGAGCGTCGCGTAGTCGAAGGCACTGTGGATGTCGGCGCTGACCACCGCGAACGGTTCGTCGCGCGCGCCCGGGTCGCCCCCACCGGCCTCGATCAGCGGCAACGCCGTCGCGATGCCGCCGGCGGTCTCGAGGGCCTGCGGCTCGCGCGACCATGCGATGCGCGCGCCGTAGTCGCGGCCGTCGCCGATCGCTCGCTCGATGAGCGGCCCGAGCCACGCGTGATTGATGACGAGCTCGTCGAAGCCGCCGCGCACCAGCGCCTCGATCTGCCAGACGATCAGCGGCTTGCCGCCGACTTCGAGCAGGGCCTTCGGCACCGTGTCGGTCAGCGGCCGCATGCGTTCACCGCGGCCGGCCGCGAGGATCATCGCCTTCATCGTGAAGCGTACCGCCGTGCCCTGCGCATCAGAACGTGTAGCCGAAGCTCGTCTCGCGCCCTTCGAGCGTGTCGATCAGCTTGCCGAGCGGACCGAGCGCGCGATAGCGGTCGGTCGTCTGGCGGACGTAGTGCAGGAAGCGCGGCGTGTCGGCCAGGTAGTGCGACTTGTCGTCGCGATAGTTGATGCGCGCGAAGATGCCCAGCACCTTGAGATGCCGCTGCAGCCCCATCCACTCGACGTCGCGGAAGAAGTCGCCGAAGTCGGCGGCGACCGGCAGGCCGGCCTTCCTCGCGCGCTCCCAGTAGCGCACGGTCCAGTCGATCACCACCTCTTCGTCCCACGACAGGAAGGCGTCCTTGAAGAGCGATGCGACGTCGTAGGTGATCGGGCCGTACACCGCGTCCTGGAAGTCGAGGACGCCGGGATTGCGATCTTCGAGACCCACCACCAGGTTGCGCGGCATGAAGTCGCGATGCACGTAGGTGCGCGGCTGCGCGAGATTGTTGGCGACGATGAGGTCGAAGGCGTCGGCCAGCGTCTTCTGCTGCGTCGCGTCGAGCGCGACGCCGAGATGACGCGCGATGTACCAGTCCGGGAAGAGCGCGAGCTCGCGCCGCAGCAGCGCGTCGTCGTAGTCGGGCAGCACGCCGGGCCGCGAGGCGCATTGCCACTGGATCAGCGCGTCGATCGCGTCGGACATCATCGGCCACGCGGCCGCGGCATCGTGGGCGTCGAGCGCCGCCAGATAGGTCGTGGTGCCGAGGTCGGTCAACAACAGGAAGCCCTGTTCGAGATCGGCCGCGACGACGGTCGGGACGTACACGCCCGCATCGGCCATCAAGGCCGCGACCCTGACGAAGGCGTGCGAGTCCTCGCGATCCGGCGGCGCGTCCATCACGATGGCGGTGCCCGGACCGGCGATGAGCCGGAAGTAACGACGGAAGCTGGCATCCGCCGAGGCGGGCACGAGGCTGTCCGCGTCCAGTGCGAAGGTGGGTGCGATGCGGCGCAGCCACTTGCCGAGCGCGGCGAGCCGGGGGTCGAGTCGCGGGACGTCGGATCGCTGCAGCTCGAATCGCTGGGGGTCAGGTCGATTCATGGCCTTAACAACAGGGGCAGGAGAAGCTCAGGGAGGAAACGGGAGGAAGTGACGTCTCGACCGTAGACCCGACCTCGCACCGTGGTCGAGGGTCGGGAGGCGTGTCCTATAATACGCGACCGCCCTGTGGGACTTGGCGTTGGTTCCGGAACGCTGCGACGCACACGTTCCCGCAAACGTTCCGACAGGCGCACCGCAGAATCGACTCACCCTGGACGCGGTTCGGGAACGCAGTTCGGGGATGTAGTCCGGAGATGTAACCCGGTCGCGTGCCGGACGACGCCAGCCCGGCGTCCGCGACCCGAACAACGCCATCCATGCATCCCGCGCCGTATCCATGCGTTCGACCGCGAACCGGCTGACCTCTTCCTTGTTGCGTCGTTCTCGTCTCCCTCATCTTCCCGGCGCGGACTGGCGGGCGGCGGCTCTCGTCGCCCTCGCCGCGCTCGGTGCGACCGCGCGCGCGCAGGACGTGCAACCCGAACCGGCGGTGGACGGCCCGCGCGATACGGTCAAGCTGAAGCTGCTGCTCGACCTGACCGATCCGTCGAAGAAGTCGCGGATCGGCGCCGTGTCGTTCGCGCGCGCCGATACCATCGAAGGCACCACCGACACCGACGTCACGCTGACCGGCCATGCCGAGTTGCGACGTCCCGGCGGCGACGTGATGAACGCCGACCGCATGCACTACGTCGACGTCGACGACGAGCTGTTCGCCAACGGCGCGGTGCGCATCGTCCGCGACGGCAACACGTTCACCGGTCCCGAGATGCGCATCAAGCTCGACGACTACAGCGGCTACTTCCTCAAGCCGATCTTCACGCTCGGCGGCTTCGCCAACCGGCCACCGAAAGCCGACACGCAGATCATCACGGCCGCCGGCGATCCGCTATACACGTATCGCAACCCCGTGGCGCCCAACCGCACCGGTTTCCTGGGCCGCGGCGACGCCACGCGCGCGACGTTCATCGATCGCGACCACATCTATCTCGACGATCCGTTGTACACCACCTGTCGCGCGGACAACATCGACTGGTACATCAAGGCCGAGTCGATGACGCTCGACCAGTCGACGCAGACCGGCGAGGCGCACAACGCGAAGATCGTCTTCAAGGGCGTCCCGATCCTCGCGACGCCGTATCTGAGCTTTCCTCTCGACGACAGCCGCAAGTCGGGCCTGCTGCCGCCGACGGTGTCGATCACTTCGCACAACGGTCTCGAATACCTGCAGCCGTATTACTTCAACCTCGCGCCCAACTACGACCTGACGCTGTATCCCAAGGTGATCTCGGCGCGCGGCCTGCAGGTGGGCGGCGACGCCCGCTACCTGTCGCCCACGTTCAACAGCGACACGCGGGCCGAGGGACTGGCGGACGACCGGCTCGACAACGGTCACGGTCGCTATTCGCTGTCGACGCTCACGCATTACAACTCAGGTCCGTTCAGCGGCTACATCAACGCGGCCAAGGTCTCCGACGACAACTACTTCGTCGACTACTCGCGGACCATCGCGTTGTCGTCGCAGCGCGTGCTGCCGCAGGAGGCGGCCGTCACGTACAACGCCGGGTACTGGTACCTGACGGCTCACGAGCTGCGCTACCAGACGCTGCAGGATCCCGCGGCGCCGATCACGCCGCCATACAACAAGTCGCCGGAGATCCTGCTGCACGCCGCGCGGCTCGACGTGCTCGGCGGCTTCGACTTGAACCTGGACATGAACGCCACGCGCTTCACCAGTCCGACGCTGCCGTCCGGAGAGCGTTATTACTTCAAGCCGAGCGTCGCTTTCCCGATCCTTCAGCCCGGCTGGTTCGTCACGCCGAAGGTGGCGTACGACTATACGTACTACCACGACGTCGACGTCGCGCCCGGCACGCCGAGCGAGTTCCACCGCAGCCTGCCCACCTACACGGTCGACTCGGGCATGGTGTTCGAACGCGAGACGTCGCTGTTCGGCCGCAATCTTCAGCAGACCTTCGAACCGCGGCTGTTCTACGTCAAGACGCCGTATCGCAACCAGGACGCGTTGCCCAACTACGACAGCGGCATCACCGACTTCAACTTCGCGCAGCTGTTCTCGCCGAACACGTACGGCGGCAACGATCGGATCGCCGATGCGAACCAGCTGACGGCCGCGGTGACGACGCGCTTCATCAACGACGAGGACGGCGCCGAGATCTTCCGCGCGTCGCTCGGCCAGCGCTATTACCTCGCGCAACAGCGGGTCACGTTGCCCGGCGCGCTGCCGATCGCCAGCAGCCGCTCAGACGTGCTCGCCGAAGTCAACGGGCAGGTGGCGCGCAGCCTGATCGTCGACGCCGGCATCCAGTACAGCCCGTCCACGCAGAGCCTGATCCGGTCCAACATCGGTTTCTCGTATCGACCGGAACCGACGAAGGTCGTCAACATCGAATACCGGTCGCAGCAGGCCACCGTCTCGCAGCCGACGCCGCTCGAACAGATCGACGTGTCCGCGCAGTGGCCGCTGACCCGCAACCTGTACGCGGTCGGGCGGGTAAACTACTCGACCCGCGACCACAAGCCGATCGAGACGCTGGCCGGCTTCGAGTACGGCGGATGTTGCTGGGTCGTGCGCGTGTTCGGCAGCCGTTATGTCACCGGCACGCAGACCGCGACCAGCACGCTGTTCCTGCAACTCGAATTGAACGGGCTGGCGAGACTCGGCTCCAACCCTCTCGAGTCGTTGAAGCGCAACGTACCCGGATACCAGCTCGTCAACCAGCCGCCGCCGTCCGGGTCGCCGTATCGTGGGTACCAGTAGTGTTGCGCCGCATGCAGCACGGTGCACGCGGGGCGTGACGGAGCGGCCTTCGCGGCGCGCGTGCGACCCGCACCTGATTCGTTCTGATGGATGGATGTCATGAAACTTCACAGATACCACCGGGCCATGCTCGCCCTGTCGATCGTCGGCACGTCCGCCGCCGCCCTCCTCGCGTCCAGCGCTTCCGCGCAGAGTCTCGACCCGGCGCGCAACCGCATTCCGGGCCGAGGGCTCGACAGCACGCAGAAGGCCATGCAGAAGCCGGCGCCCCCGCCCGCGGTGCCGGCCGCCGCAGCGGCGGTCGCGCCGGTCGTCGCGCCCAGCGATACGCAGCAGAGCCTCGATTCGATCGCGGCCGTCGTCAACGGCGACGTCATCACGCGTCTCGAACTCAAGGAGCGCATCGACGCCGCCATGAAGATCATGCAGCGGCAGAACGTGCAGATGCCGCCGGCCAACGTCGTCGAGCGGCAGGTGCTCGAACGGATGATCGTCGAGAAGGCGCAGATCCAGCTCGCCGTCGAGGACGGCGTGCGCGTCGACGACCTGCAGCTCGATCGCGCGGTCCAGCGGGTCGCGGAGCAGAACCAGATGTCGGTACAGGTCTTTCGCGACCGCCTCGAGAAGGAAGGCCAGTCGTTCGCGAGCTTCCGTGACGAACTGCGCACGCAGATCATGATCGAGCGCCTGCGCAGTCATGAAGTCGACGACAAGATCCAGGTGGGCGAGGGCGAGGTCGATGCCTACGTGGCCGCGCAGAACGGCATCTCGCCGGACGCGCAACCCGAGATCGACCTCGCGCAGGTGCTGGTCCGCGTGCCGGAGAACGCCACGCCCGAGCAGCTCGCGAAGCAGAAGGCCAAGGCCGACGACGTCTATCAGCAGGCCAAGGGCGGCGCTGACTTCGGCAAGCTCGCGGCCACGTTCTCGGACGCGCCGGAAGCGCTGCAGGGCGGCGACCTCGGCTATCGGCCGGTCGATCGGCTGCCCCAGTTGTTCGTCGACGCGATCACGCCGCTCGCGCCGGGCGACGTCGCCGAGCCGGTGCGCAGCCCGAACGGCTTCCACATCCTGAAGGTGGTCGCCAAGCGCGCGCCGGGCAGCACGGCGCCGGCTGCGAGCGGACAGCCGCCGGTGGTGCAGACCCACGCGCGCCACATCCTGATCAAGGTCAACGAGGTGGTCACCGCCGATCAGGCCAAGACGCGTCTCGAAGACATCCGTCAACGCATCATCAACAAGACCGCCAACTTCGAAGACATGGCACGGGCGTACTCCAACGATACGTCGGCCAACCGCGGCGGCGATCTCGGCACGCTGTATCCGGGCGACACGGTCCCCGAGTTCGAGACGGCGATGAACGGGCTGCAGCCGGGCGAACTGAGCGAGCCGGTCAAGACGCCGTTCGGCTATCACCTGATCGAGGTCGTCGAACGGAAGAAGCAGGACGTGCAGCAGGACCGCATGCGTCTGCTCGCGCGTCAGGCGATCCGCGAACGCAAGATCGACGAGGCCGCCGACGAGTGGGCGCGCGAGCTGCGCGACCGCGCGTACGTCGAGATGCGCATCGACGACAAGTAGGCGCGGCGAGTGCCGGCCCCGGCGCGTCCGCGGATCGCGATCACGGTCGGTGAGCCGGCGGGCGTCGGCCCCGAGATCTCGATCGAGGGCGCGCGTCGTGTGCGCGAGGCCGGGACCGCACGGCCCGTCCTGATCGGCGACGGCCGCATGCTCGCGGCGCGCGCGAGGGCAGCCGGCATCGTCCAGCCGCTGATCGCTTACGACCCCGCACGGGAGCCCGCGCCGGGGGCCGTCGAAGTCATCGACGTGCCCCTCGCCACGGCGTGCGTGCCGGGACGCCTCGACGTCGCGAACGGCCGGCAGGTGCTCGCGCTGATCGATCGCGCGATCGACGGCGCGCTCGCCGACGAGTTCGCCGCGATCGTCACGGCGCCCGTCCAGAAGAGCACGATCAACGATGCCGGCATCGCGTTCACGGGCCACACCGAATACCTCGCCGAGCGTACCGGCACGCCGCGCGTGGTGATGATGCTGGCCGGTCCGATGCGGCGCCACGACGAACGCTCACACCGCGGTGCTTCATCGATGCTCAGGGTCGCGCTCGTGACCACGCACCTCGCGCTCGCCGACGTGCCCGCGGCCATCACGCGCGACGCGGTTGCGGAGACGCTGCGCATCGTCTTCGACGAATTGCGCGACCGCTTCGACATCGCGGCGCCCCGCATCCTCGTCACCGGCCTCAACCCGCATGCAGGCGAAGGCGGCTACCTCGGTCGCGAAGAGATCGATGTCATCGGGCCGGTGCTGGACGAGATGCGCGCGACCGGCCTCGACGTGCGCGGTCCGTACCCCGCCGACACGTTGTTCCAGGAACGCTATCTCGACGACTGCGACGCGGTCGTCGCGATGTATCACGACCAGGGGCTGCCCGTGCTGAAGTTCGCGACCTTCGGCCACGGCGTCAACGTCACGCTCGGGCTGCCGATCGTGCGGACCTCCGTCGACCACGGCACGGCGCTGGACCTCGCCGCATTGCCCGATGTCATGAGCCGCATCGATGTCGGCAGCATGCACACGGCGATCGACATGGCGGTCGTGATGGCCATGGCGGTGGCCACGGCCACGCCGCGGGCATCGGGCCGTGCACGATGACGAACGCACGATGACTGCGCATCAGGCGCGCAAGCGTTTCGGCCAGCACTTCCTCGTCGACCGCGCCGTGATCGCGGCGATCGTCAAGGCCGTCGCGCCGCGCTCCGACGACACGATGGCGGAGATCGGGCCGGGCCTCGCGGCGTTGACGGCGCCGCTGCTCGAAGCCCGCGAGGCGATCGCCGCGGATCATCCGACGCCGTTGCATGCGGTCGAGCTCGACCGTGACCTCGCGCGCCGGCTCGCGTCGCGATTCAAGTCCGAGCGCCTGACGATCCATCAGGCCGATGCGCTGTCGTTCGACTTCGCGTCGCTCGCGGCGCGGACCGACGAACCCACGCTGCGCGTCGTCGGCAACCTGCCGTACAACATCTCGACGCCGCTGCTGTTCCATCTGCTCGGCTTCGCGGAGCGCATCGTCGACCAGCACTTCATGCTGCAGAAGGAGGTCGTCGCACGCATGGTGGCCGAGCCCGGCACGTCGGACTTCGGACGCCTGTCGGTGATGCTGCAGGTCAGCTACGCGATGGAGTCGCTGTTCGACGTGCCGCCCGAAGCCTTCGATCCCCCGCCCAAGGTGACGTCCGCGATCGTGCGGATGATTCCGCTGCGCTCTTCACCGATCGGCGACCGAGATCGCTTCGCGCAACTCGTGATGCTCGCGTTCTCGCAGCGTCGCAAGATGCTGCGCAACTCGCTGGCAGCGCATGCCGAGGCGATGGAGGCGGTGGGCATCGAACCGACGGCACGCGCGGAGGAGATCGCGCCGGAGACGTGGATCGCGTTGGCCAATCATGGGATGGACCCATTGGAGGTCTGAATCGACCCACGGGGTCGAGTATCCACGGTTCGGTGCGCACCGAAGCATGATGGCAGGCCGGTATCGGACACTCGGGGTCAACCCCATCACCGAGTACACGCGATGACCATCACCTGCTTCATCCGCTACCAGATCGATCCGTTCCAACGCGACGCCTTCAGAAGTTATGCCGAAGCATGGGGCCGCATCATTCCGCGTTGCGGAGGCGAACTCATCGGTTACTTTCTTCCTCATGAAGGCAGCAACGACATCGCATGGGGGCTGATCCGCTTCGACGACATGGCCTCTTATGAACGCTATCGTGCAGGATTGAGGAGAGACGACGAGGGCTACGCGAACTTCGAGTGGGCCCGAACGGAACGCTTCATCGTGCGCGAAGAGCGGACCTGGCTGGAAGATGTGGATGCGACGCGCAACGTGGCGCGGCAGGTGTCGCCGTGATCGCGGTGATCTTCGAGGTGGAACCACGACCGGGCGCTGCGACGCGCTATTTCGAACTGGCGGCGGCGATGAAAAGCGAACTGGAAGCGATCGATGGTTTCGTCTCGGTCGAGCGTTTCGAGAGCTTGGCCCACTCGGGCCGCTATCTGTCGCTGAGCTTCTGGCGCGATGAACGGGCGGTGCGTGCGTGGCGCTGCAACGGCATGCATCGAAGCTCCCAACAGGAAGGGCGTACGGAGGTGCTGGCTGGCTACCGTCTGCGCGTCGCCTCCGTTCTCAGGGACTACGGATTGCTCGATCGCGAACAGGCGCCGTCCGACTCGCGGATCGCGTTGATCTGATGCGATGACGACGTCCCACGAACCTCGCCTGGCGCGTGCGGCGGCCATGGTCGCGGACCCGGCGCGTTCCCGCATGCTGGCCTATCTGCTGACCGGCGAATTCGCCAGTGCGGGGGAGCTCGCAACCGCGGCCTCGGTGGCGCCGGCGACGGCCAGCGGACACCTGCGAAAGCTGCTGGATGCCCGATTCGTGATCTGCGAATCGAGAGGCCGACATCGCTATTACCGTCTCGCGGACGGGGATGTGGCCCACGCGCTGGAAGCGTTGGCGTTGGTGGCCGAGCGTGACGACCACGATCGCGCGTGGCAGCGGCCCGAGCGCCTGCGCTTGCGCTTCGCACGATGTTGCTATCGCCATCTCGCGGGCGAGCTCGCGGTGAAGCTGTTCGATGCGCTTCAGTCCGAAGGGCGGCTGATGCCGACCGAGCAGGGCCACGTATTGACCGACGCGGGCAGACAGTGGCTCGCCGCGATGGGAATGGCGCCCGGTGCGCCGAACAGCCGCCGCCGCTACGCTTATCGATGTCTGGACTGGTCGGAGCGTCGCGACCACCTCGCGGGTCAGTTGGCCGACGAGATCTACCAGCACTTCATCCAATCCGGATGGCTGCGTCGCACGATGGGTCGTGCTGTCGAACTGACGGCCAGCGGCCAGCGGGAACTGCTGCCGCGTTTGAAGGCGTCCGTCGATCGACCCGATGCATCGCGTGCTGCAGAGCGCGAACCCGCGGCACGTTAGGACGCGTCTGCTTTGAGCGCTGACTTCGAGCG
>CAZZWS010000088.1:0-15565 GCA_964657795.1 Beijerinckiaceae bacterium | reverse complement strand
GCTCGCCGAGCAGGGAAGCGACATCGTCCTGACCTATCGCAACAACCGCGCGGACGCCGACGCGGTCGTCGCGGCGATCGCCGCGCTGGGCCGTCGTGTGGTCGCGCTGCAACTCGACGTCGCGGTCGCCAGCACCTTCACAGCCTTCGCCGGGCAGGTGAAGGACACGCTGTCGACCCTCTGGCAGCGCGACGGATTCGACCACCTGGTCAACAACGCGGGCGCCGGAATCGCGAAGTCGTTCACGGAAACGACCGAGGCCGAATTCGACGACATGGTGAACATCCATCTCAAGGGCGCCTTCTTCCTGACGCAGGCGTTGCTGCCGCTGATCGTCGACGGCGGACGCATCGTCAACGTGTCGAGCGGCCTCACGCGCTTCTCCCAGCCGGGGTCTTCCGCCTATGCTGTCGTGAAGGGCGGCGTCGAAGTGCTGACCCGCTATCTGGCCAAGGAGCTCGGCGCGCGAGGCATCGCGGTCAACACGGTGGCGCCGGGCGCGATCGCCACGGACTTCCGCGGTGGCGCGGTGCGTGACAACCCGGAGGCGCAGAAGATGATCGCGTCGCAGACCGCGCTGGGCCGGGTCGGCCAGGCGGACGACATCGGTGGCGTGGTCGCGTCGTTGTTGTCACCGGCGAACGGATGGATCAACGGGCAGCGGATCGAAGCGTCCGGTGGCATGTATCTGTAGAACGAAGGACGCGCGCAAGCCGCGCTCAGCGCGCGAACAAACCCGAAATGTCGGCGAACGCCTTGATCTCGATCGCGTTGCCGGACGGGTCCATGAAGAACATCGTGGCCTGCTCGCCCGCTTCACCCTGGAAGCGCACGTACGGTTCGATCACGAAAGATGTGCCCGCGGCCTTCAGGCGCTCGGCCATGGCTTGCCATTCGGCCATCGGCAGGACGATGCCGAAATGCCGCACCGGCACGCCATGGCCGTCCACGGCATTGCGTCGTGCTTCTCCGGTCTGATCGGGAGCCAGATGCGCCACGATCTGGTGGCCGTAGAAATTGAAATCGATCCATTCGTCCGAACAGCGACCTTCGGGACAGCCGAGCAGCTCGCCGTAGAAGCGGCGTGCCGCCGCGAGATCGTTCACGGGGAACGCGAGGTGGAAAGGCGACATCAAGCCGGGATTGGACGTGGGAGCGAGCATGCGACTGGTCCGTCGGCGTTGATCAAAGGGCGAGGTAGGCCGCGAACCCCGCCACGATGGCCAGCAGCAACACGGTCTTCGTGACGCCGTACACCGTCTTGTTCCAGCGCTTGAAGCGACGCCGGTACTGGCCCGCGACGTGCGACACGATGAAGATGCGGTTGATGAAGCCGGTCTTGTCGCCGGCATCGTTGGGCGACGCGCCGGCGGCGACGACCTTGCGGCCGACCCAGTGGTTGAGCGCCTGCGCCCAGCGTGTCTTCATCGGCCGTTCGATGTCGCAGAACAGGATCAGCCGGTTCTGGCCGCTGCGGTTTTCGGCGTGGTGGATGAAGGTCTCGTCGAAGACCACCCCCTGTCCGTCGCGCCAGCTGTAGCGCTGGCCGTCGACCTCGATGAAGCAGCGGTCGTCGTTGGGCGTGGACAGGCCGAGATGGAAACGCAGCGAGCCGGCGTACGGGTCGCGATGGCGGCCGAGCTTCGCGCCGTCCGGCAGTTCCGCGAACATCGCCGCCTTGACCTCGGGTATGCCTTTCAGCAGCGCGGTCGTGGCCGGGCACAGCGTGGCGGCCGACGGGTGCGCGTCGTCGTACCACTTCAGATAGAAGCGCTTCCAGCCCGTCTTGAAGAACGAATTGAAGCCGGCGTCGTTGTGCGAATCGGCCGCCTTGATCTTCTGCAGCGCCATCAACGCGAGGCCCTCGTCGCGAATGGCTTCCCAGTCATCGGTCAGCTTCCGCAACGCGGGGAAGGCCGACGGCTCGAGGTAAGGCGTCGTGGGCACGCCTGAGAACGCGTACATGAAGACGTTGATCGGCGCCGTGAACGTGGAGTGGTCGAACACCTGACGGCCGACCTTGTGGCGCACACGGCCGCGCAGGTGCACATACGCGCCGCTGAGCGCGAAGAGCAAGACGACGACGACGAGGGCGATCTTCATTCGGGCAGGGACGTGCTTCGACGGACGTGGATTTTCTCACGGTGCGCCGCTGCGTGCGGCGTTCGCAGACGATTCGTGGTCGCTGCGCAACCGCTCCGCAACCACTCCGACGATGACGCGAGCAAGTGCTAACTGGCGCGTTCGAGCCCGTGATGCATCGTGCGCACGCAATAGCCGCAGCCTTCGTAGAGCAGACGGGCGACGTCGTTCGCGTCGGCGCTGATGTGCAACGTGTCGACATCGAGGTGTTCGAACGCGAAGCGCGACGCGTGCTCGACCAGCATGCCGGCCAGTCCGCGCCGGCGTTGCGACGGATGCGTGGTGACGTGCTGGAAGCGACCGATGCGACGCCCGTCGACGCCGCGGCGTGCTTCGGCGAACAAGCCGAGAGCCGCGATGACGCGCCCGTTCGCATCGCGGATGCCGAACCAGTGGCCCTGCCCGCGCGTCTCGAGCGTCCGCCAGCCGACGATACGTCGCGCGATGAACGTGTCGTAGCCGGCGGCGCTGTGCGGTGGGTCGCGCGTCTCGACCTGCAGGGCGCGCAGCGAATCCCAGTCCGCGCCGGCCAGCACGACGACTTCGGCCCGCGGCTCGCGTTTCGGCGCGACGACCGCGTCGCCGCGATCGACCTGCAGGCCGATGGTCTCGAAATGCGCGAAGCCCGCGTCGACGAAGCGACCGATCTCGCCGCGGTCGGGGCCGTCCCAGCCGAACGTGCGATGCGACGACTCCGGCTGGACTGCGTGCACGTGCGTCTCGAACGCGTGGTTCCAACGCTCGAAGTCGCCGTCGCGCGGGGGCCGGTCGTAGTGCAGCGTGTTGCCCCACCAGAAGGTCGGGTTGGACGGCGTCAGCATGACGAAGCCGCCGACGATGGGCCTGACGCTGCCGTCGTCGGGCAGGAAGACGAGGTCGCTCCGCAGGGCGTCGGACGTGAGGTGCGAGCCCATTCGTCAGACCTCCCAGGTCGGAACGGACGAGCCGAGACGGCTCGCCCCACGAGCCCACGACATCGGCGCGTCTTCGACGCTGCAGGGTGCGGCCACGCGTCTGGCGAGTCCCCAGCCGGTGTCTTCGACGATCGGCGAGAGATCGGCGTCGCTGCGCTCGGACCACGACGGGGCCGCTTCATCCTGTCGTCCGGCGTCGACCAGCAGCCGTGCGACGCGCGCGAGCGAGAGGCGCGCGGTCGTCGCCTGCCCATCGACGAGTCGCCTCGTGACGCCGCTCACGGCGGCCGCCGCGATCAGGTAGCCGGCCGCGTGATCGAGCGCCTGGACCGGCAGCGGCGTGGGCCGGTCGGCGTGCTTCCAGGTCATGCCGGCGGCCGCGATGCCGCTGCTCATCTGGACGAGGCTGTCGAAGCCGCGCCGGCCGTGCCACGGTCCGGTCCAGCCGTAGGCATCGAGCGACACGTCGATCAGCGCGGGATTGAGCGCGTGTCGCCACGCGGCGCCGTAGCCGAGCCCGTCGAGGGCGCCCGGCCGGTAGCCGTGGACCAGGACGTCGGCTTCGGCGAGCAGGCGCTCGAAAACCGCGCGATCCGCGGTGTCTTCGAGGTCGACACGGCGGCCGACACCGAGGTCGAGACGTGCGCAACGTTTGCCCAGTGTCATGTCGGGAACGACCGCCGGTTCGTCCCACCCGGGCGGATCGATGCGCAGCACGTCGGCGCCGTAACCGGCCAGGAATCGCGTCGCGACCGGACCCGCGATCACGCGCGTCAGGTCGAGCACCTTGAGGCCGCTCAACGGTCGCGGCTCGCAAGGACGCCAGGGCGCCGGCGGCGCCGCAACCGACGACACCAGGTCGATCAGCGGCTCCGCGGCTACCGCGATGCCTTGCGGATGGGCATCCCAGGCGTCGATGGAGCGCATCGCGGCCGCGCAGCCACCGGTCGCGAGCACCGCCGCCTCGAGATCGTCGGCCCGCCAGCGCAGGACGGCCGCGGCGACCGACGCTCGATCCCCGGCACAATCCAGCGCCCGCAATGCGGCCGCCCGATGATGGGGTGCGTTGGTGTGGAGACGGATCCAGCCGTCGGCCGTCGCGTAGTCGCCCGCGATGGCATCCCACGGCGCGGCGATGGTCCAGCCGAGCGGGACGATCGATTGCCCGAACCACAACGACGCGAGGCGGCGATCGACGATCACCGATGGCCGGACGTCCGATTGCGTCCCGATCAGCTCGGAGATCGCCAGCGCCGCGGCGCCGACCGCACCCACGGCGAGATCGGTGACACGGAACGCGGACGGCAAGGCGTCGCTGCCGCTGAAGCTCACCCGCCCGAGCGACGATGGCGACAATCCCAGCGCAGTCCCGGCCGCGGCCAGCGTGTGATTCACGAGCGCGCCGTCGGACCGACCCGCGTCAAGCGTCCGCCATCAACCCTTGGCGCGCAGACCGGCCGCGTCGCGCAGCGCCATCGCCTTGTCGGTTGCCTCCCAGCTGAACTCCGGCTCCTCGCGACCGAAGTGGCCATAGGCCGCGGTCTTCTGATAGATGGGCCGCAGCAGGTCGAGCATCTGGATGATGCCTTTGGGACGCAGGTCGAAGTGTTCGGCGATCAGCTTGGCGAGGTCTTCGTCGGGCAGCACGCCGGTGCCTTCGGTGTAGACCGTGATGTTCATCGGCTTGGCGACGCCGATCGCGTAGGCCACCTGGATCTGGCACTGGCGCGCGAGGCCCGCGGCCACGACGTTCTTCGCGACGTAGCGCGCCGCGTAGGCCGCCGAGCGGTCGACCTTCGACGGGTCCTTGCCGGAGAACGCGCCACCGCCGTGCGGGCACGCGCCGCCGTAGGTGTCGACGATGATCTTGCGACCCGTGAGACCGCAATCACCCTGCGGACCGCCGATGACGAAGCGGCCGGTCGGATTGATCAGGAACTTGGTGTCCTTCAGCCATGCCGCCGGCAGCACCGGCTTGATGATCTCCTCGATGACGGCTTCGACGAACGACGCCTTCATCTTCGTCTGCGACTCGCTCTGGTCGGGGTCGTGCTGGGTCGACAGCACGACGGTGTCGATGCTGTGCGGCTTGCCGTCGACGTAGCGCATCGTGACCTGGCTCTTCGCGTCCGGACGCAGGAACGGCAGGCGACCGTCCTTGCGCAGCATCGCCTGGCGTTCGACGAGGCGGTGCGCATAGTAGATCGGCGCCGGCATCAGCTCCGGCGTCTCGTCGCAGGCGTAGCCGAACATCAGGCCCTGGTCGCCGGCGCCGGTGTTGAGGTGGTCGTCGCTGGCCTGGTCGACGCCCTGCGCGATGTCGTTGGACTGCTTGTCGTAGCAGACCATCACGGCACAGCCCTTGTAGTCGATGCCGTAGTCGGTGTTGTCGTAGCCGATGCGCTTGATGGTGTCGCGCGCGACCTGGATGTAGTCGACGTGCGCGTTGGTCGTGATCTCGCCGGCGAGAACGACCAGACCGGTGTTGCACAACGTCTCGGCTGCCACGCGCGAGCGCGGGTCCTGCGCGAAGATCGCGTCGAGGATGGCGTCGGAGATCTGGTCCGCGACCTTGTCGGGGTGACCTTCCGAGACGGACTCGGAGGTGAAGAGGAAATCGGAATTCATGCAATGCTCCTGGACGCGATAGGTGGGCCGCCGTGTTGTCGTGAGGGGCGCCGGGTCACAGGAGATGCGAGAGACCAGCGACGCTTTAGCGACATCCGGTGGCCGCAGCGTCGCCGCTGTGGCCAAGGCCGCCCCGCAAGTTGTCATTTAAGAGGGCTGGCCGGCGTGGCGACGATGCATGCTTTCGACATCGGACATCGCCCCGCTCGGATCGCCGTATCATACCGCGCGTTTTCGCTCCCTCGCCGCGTCGGCCGGCCGATGCCTCGACATCGACGGCTGGTGCCGCGCAACCACGAGTCCCGACGGACTCCGTCCGTGCTCACGTTCCTCTTCAGCCTGCTGTCGCGATTGCCGCTCGCGACGCTGCAACGCACCGGTGATGTCCTCGGTCGCCTGGTCGCGCATGCGTCGGCTTCCTACCGTCGTCATCTGATCGAGAACCTGGCGCAGGCCGGCTATCCGGCACGGGGCGACGCGCGGCTGGTGTCGCGCGTCGCGGGCCAGGCGGGTCGTGGCGCGCTCGAGCTCGCGCATGTCTGGATGCGCCCGCAGGACGAGGTGCTCGGGCGGACGCAGGCGACCGGCTGGGAACACGTGGTGGCCGCGCGGGCGGCGGGACGTGGCATCGTCTTCCTGACGCCGCATCTCGGTTGCTTCGAAGTCACCGCGCAGTACTACGCCAATCACCCCGAGCGCGGTGCGCCGCTGACCGTGCTGTACCGGCCGCCGCGCAAGGCCTGGCTCGCGCCGTTGCTCGCGGGACGACGCGCGCGCCGCAACCTGAAACTCGCGCCGGCCGACCTGTCCGGCGTGCGGTTGCTCGCGCGCGCGCTCCGGCGCGGCGAAGCGATCGGCATGTTGCCGGACCAGGTGCCGAGCCGTGGCGAGGGGCTGTGGGCGCCGTTCTTCGACAAGCCCGCCTACACGATGACGCTGCCGGCGCGCCTGCAGCGCCAGAGCGGCGCGACGCTGTTGCTCGCGCATGGCGAAAGGCTGCCCGACGGCGAGGGCTGGCGCGTGCACTTCTCGACGATCGACGAGACGCTGGCCGACGATCCGGCCGTGGCCGCCGCGCAGATCAACGCGGCGCTCGAACGACTGATCCGGACCAGTCCCGAGCAGTACCTGTGGGGCTACAACCGCTACAAGACGCCGCGCTCGGCGCCCCCGCGTCCCGCCGCGATGGATGGAGAGCCATGACGCGCTTCTGGTTGCGCGTGTTGCGACTGTTCGGCGTGCTGCCGCTGCCGGTGACGCGCGCGTGCGGCGCCGCGCTCGGCATGCTGGCCTACCTCGTCGCGCGCCAGCGCCGTCGCGTCGCGCGGATCAACCTGCGCGCCTGCTTCCCGAAGCTCACGGAGCGCGAACGTCGCAAGCTGGCGCGCGCGCACTTCCGCGCGTTCGGCCAGGCGCTGCTCGATCGCGGCCTGATCTGGTGGGGCAGGCGATCGCAGATCGAGCAACGGATCCGCTGGGTCGACCTCCATCACTTCGAGGAAGCCGTCGCGGCCGGACCGGTGATCGTGCTCGCACCGCATTTCGTCGGGCTCGACGCCGGCGGCATCCGCTTCTCGATGCTGATGCACGCGATCTCGATGTATTCGCATCAGAAGAACAAGGTGCTCGACGCGACGGTGCTGGCGGCGCGCAGCCGCTTCAACAAGCCGATCCTGCTGTCGCGCCAGGACGGCATGCGCCCCGCCGTGCGCGCGATGCGTCGCGGGCTGTCGTTCTACTACCTGCCGGACATGGACTTCGGCGCGCGCGACGCGGCGTTCGTGCCGTTCTTCGGCGTGACGGCCGCGACGATCACCGCGCCGGCCCGCCTTGCGCGCATCGCGAAGGCGCGTGTCGTCCCGTGCGTGACGCGGATGACGAAGGACGGCTACGAGGCGCGCTGGTACCCGGCGTGGACCGACTTCCCCGACGCCGACGACGACGCGCCCGCCACGCTGGCCCGTGCCGCGCGCCGCATGAACGCGTTCATCGAGGAGCGCGTCCGCGAGATGCCGGCGCAGTACCTGTGGACGCACAAGCGCTTCAAGACGCGGCCACCGGGCGACGGCAAGTTCTACCGGTTCTGAAGCCCGACGTCGCCGTCACGCGTCAGCGACGGCCGGACGGCGCCCGTGTGAAAGTGCTCAGCGGGCCTGCGTTGTTCGCAGCCTGCGCGTTGTTGGTGACCGGTGCCGGGCTGGTCGCGTCCGCACCGAAGGCGCCGGGACCGTCGCCGGTGCGTCCCGGCAGCAAGGCGGCGGCCTGGGTCGGCGTGCCGGCCGCCGCGACGCCGGTCTCGGGACACGAGCCGAGGTCCGAGATGACCAGATGCCGCGCGGGAAAGCGCCGCGTCATTTGCTCGGAGATCGAATGGCTCAGATCGATCGGCGTGCTCGATGATTGATAGACCAACGCGTTCTTCGCATCGAACATCGAGAAGCATTCGATGGCGAAGGCGGGCGACGCGGCGCCACAAAGCGTCGCGAGCAGCACAGTGTGATGGAGGGCGGGTCTGTTCATGGTGGACCTGAAGAGGCGAAAGGGGGCGTCCGCATCCGCTGATGCCGGCGCGATCCAGCGATGATTGTGAGCCCAGGGCAGCCATTTGCACCAGATTCAGGCCACGGCGTCCGTCCTGACAACGGTCAGCAGCGTTGCGCCGGTGGCGACCCGCTTCTCTGCGCCCGCCGCCGGTGCGCCATCTCGCATACGGTGAACACCTGCGACTTGCCGGGCTTCACGACGCGAGCGCGGGCGACGAAGCGTTCGCCGACCGCGGGACGGAGGCCGTCGATCGAGTCGTGCGCAGCGAGCACGTGTCCGACCATCGTGAAGGCGGCGTATCCACGAGCCATATCGATGAGTGCGCCGACAAGCCCGGCATGCACGAAGCCCGAAGACTGCCCCGCTTCTTCGCGCCACGGCGAGGCGATCGTTTAGGTGAAGCGAGTCCGCTCGAACCGTGGGTTAGGCACCCGCTGCCACTTCTACAAGTGTGACCGCCTCTAAAGACCAAGTGCTCCCCTTGCGTTGCAATTGCCCGGCTGCAACCAGTTTTTGACCCTTAGAATGCACATCAATCGCGATGAGGTAAGCCTCGGGACCAAGTGCTACTTTTACTTCAATGTTCCCAAATTCTGCATGCGACACCTTGAGCGCTATGATTCGGCGCGCACTTCCGTCCGCAGGGTCAGTAACGCAATGTAGATTTACAACTTGCCCAACTATCCGATCAGAGCGCGGTTCGACAATCTTCAACTGCTCCGATGCGAAACGAAGTATCTGCACTTGCGGCTCTGCGATTCTGAAAGTGGTGACATCTTTGACGTCCTGCGCTGGTACCAAGACTCGGGCCCACGTGAAATCCAGATCAAATTTGATCTGACCGTCCAGACCAACTTCAGCAAGCGCATCGCACATTCGCGCGTTCATCGCGGTTTTGTAGGCGCCGATAAGAATGCTCGGATCGTCCGCTGCCACAGCTGACTCAAGCAGTATTGCCCCCCGCGCGATTCGTTCAACCACCTTTCGTTGCGTAGGAGGCGAAAAGAGGTCACCAGTTTTTTGTGTCTTCGCTATCGCGTTAGTTACCTCAAATCCAAAGCTACCGCGAAAGGTGTGGCAGAAGCTGAAGTTATGAAGCAGGCCAATAGCCGCTGGAATTGGATCCTCGAAGTGGCGGCGTGGCTCTAGTTCAGAGCAGTAGCCGAACTGCAACAAGTTTCTAATAGCTTTAACATGGCGCGCGGCGTCAGCGATTGGGATGGAGTCAGATTCGTTAGCAACCTCTAGGCGAAATGCGATCGAGTCTGCGTTAACCGACAACAGATCTCGAGCAACGGAGACCTGATCACGGTTCTCGATTTGGCTAATCGCTGCTAACGCATCTTGAATTCGTTCAGCCGTATCGAGGTAGCCTTCTTCGGTCGGCAACAGCAACTCAACGCCTTGGGCATCTTCCGCTGTAAGTTCGTACGTGATCCAACGTGACTCTTTACTAGGCAGGCGACGCCACCCGGACTGATCAAGGTAAATTTTAAGGTCTGCAAGCGTAACGCGACGCGGGGCGTCCGAGTTCCGACTTTCAATCACAGCGGCGCCCCCGCCTTGATCGCGCAATCAATTTCTTTCAATGATTGCGGTGTGAGTATCTGAGAACGTGGAATATGAATTCGTCTCGAACTACTATTGGTTGTCTGCTGCCCATTCAAAAAATGGTAGTAGCAGCATTTCTTTAGAACCAACTCGTCTTCTTGGACGTTGAGCCAATCAGAGTCGTCTCTTGGCAGGCAGCAGACTACAAGCGCGCATGGGGTCGCGGCATGTTCGCGTCGAATGATCAGACGGTTATAAGCGTCCGCTTCTAGATCAAACGCAAGATGCTCGTCAGTCAGAGACCAAGATACACTCGCTTTTAGTTGAAGATCTAGAAACGTTCCGAGATCTATCCGGCGACTTCCGAAGACCCCGATCCTTCTTACTGACAAGTCGACACCAAAGTCATGTTGTACCGAGTTGGGTACGAATCCTGAGCGTGCCACTACAGCACTTACGTAGGCAACGCTCAACAACTCTTCAATCGACTGGACAGGCAGCATTTAAACGAAAGTAGTCGGTGAGCGCCAAGGTGGGACTTTGAGGCGCCTAACTAGATTTAGACGTCATCGACGCGCCGTCGACGTGCCGCCTAGCAGAATGCGTGACTCGATATTCATTGCAAATCCTGGGTCCTAAGGCCGCTCATGCTGCCTAATTGGTTATCACGAGCCTAAAAGCCTGTGGCGTCGAACGTACCAGCGCTCGAATCTAGATCACGGGCGTACGGGCGTCAACGTCGCTCGGCTCGTCTCCGCCGCGTGCCAAGATCGATTCGCGCGGTCGCGAAGACGTCGGGCTCGCCGGCGAAACAGCGTCTGCGACCATGGGAGTCGCCAACAAGCCACAGCGTCGACTTGCGCGACATGTCCTCGCATCGGCTTCGACGATAATCCCGCCATGCTTCTGAAATTCACCAAGATGCACGGCGTCGGCAACGACTTCGTCGTGCTCGATGCCATGCACGGTCCGATCATGTTGCAGCCCGCGCAATGGCGCTGGCTCGCCGATCGTCGCTTCGGCGTCGGCGCCGACCAGATCCTCATCGTCGGGCCGCCGGTCGATCGCTCGCGTGCCGACTTTTCGTACCGCATCTTCAACGCCGACGGCGGCGAGGTCGAGCAGTGCGGCAACGGCGCGCGGGCGTTCGCGCGCTTCGTGCGCGAGAAGGGTCTGTCGTCGGCCAAGACCATCCGTGTCGAGACGATGGCGGGCGTCATCACGCCGACCATCGAGGACGACGGCAGCGTTACCGTGGACATGGGCATGCCGCGCTTCGCACCGGTCGACGTCCCGTTCGATGCCGATGGTCTGATAGCCCGCGTCGAGCACGACGAGCCGCTGTGGCCGCTCGCGCTCGGCGATGACGCGCATCGACCCGAGGTCGTCGAAGTCGCTGTCGTGTCGATGGGCAATCCGCACGCGGTCGTGCTCGTCGACGACGTCGAGCGTGCGCCGGTCGCTTCGCTCGGCCCGATCATCGAGCACCATCCCCGCTTTCCGAAGCGCGTCAACGTGGGCTTCGTCGAGGTCGTCGATCGCCATGTCGTGCGTCTTCGCGTGTACGAACGCGGCGCCGGCGAGACGCTGGCGTGCGGCACCGGTGCCTGCGCGGCGGTCGTCTCGGGCATTCGCCGCGGCCGGCTCGATTCGCCGGTGACGGTGCACACCCGGGGCGGCGTCCTCACCATCGAATGGGCCGGTGACGGATCGTCGGTGCGCATGCGCGGGCCGGCGGCGACGGTCTTCGTCGGCGAGGTCGATGTTCCGGACTTCTCTGCGCTGGTCACTGCTTCGAACACCGTTTCCGATCGTGCCGCTGCCGGTTCATTCGTCCCACTTCCAACCCTGGAACCCATTCCGTCATGAACCCCCAGGACGTCGCCGACTACCTCGAGCAGCATCCCGAATTCTTCGCAGATCACGCGACGCTGTTCGCGGCGCTGACCGTGCCGCATCCGCACGGCGGCCGCGCCATTCCTTTGGCGGAGCGTCAGATGATCACGCTGCGCGAGAAGAACCGTGCGCTCGAACTCAAGGTCGCCGAGCTGATGCGCTACGGCCAGGAGAACGACGCGATCGCCGAGCGGCTCGCGCGCTGGACGCGGCTGCTGCTGCTGCAGCGCTCACCGCGGCTGCTGCCGGAGACGTTGACCGGGTCGCTGGAGGAGATCTTCACGGTGCCGCACGTCGCGCTGACGTTGTGGGAAGCGGCCGACGAATATCGCGTCGAGGCGCGCCTCGACGACGCGTCGCCGGCGTTGATCGCGTATGTCGAGACGCTCAATGGACCGTACTGCGGCGAGGTGAGGAGTCAGGCCGCGACCGTGCTGCCGCTGTTCACGCATCAGGCCGTCGGCAACGGTGCGCTCGACGCGACCACGCCCGACGGCGTGGCCGCCGACGGGGCGTCGGACGCCGACGTCCGGTCGGTCGCGCTGATTCCGTTGCGGCGGGGCGCCGCGCCGGTGCCGTTCGGGTTGCTCGCGCTCGGCTCCGCGGACGCGCGTCGCTTCCACGACGGCATGGGCACCGATTTCCTCGCGCGGATCGGCGAGAACTCGAGCGCGGCGTTGACGCGGTTGCTGCGCTGACGATGGCCGCGACGGCTTCGGCGGAGGAGGTCGGCTCGTCGCCGTCCATCGAGCGCTATCTCGTCCATCTCGCGGAGCATCGGCACCTCTCGGCGCACACGACGACGTCCTATCGCCGCGATCTCGCGACGCTGGTCGCGCTGGTCGCGGGCGAGCCGGGTTCGTTGTCGCTCGACACGTTGGGCGACGCGCACATCCGTCGCTACGCGGCGCGGCTGCATGCGCGCGGCCTAGCGCCGCGCTCGATCGCGCGTGCGTTGTCCGCCTGGCGCGGCTATTTCCACTGGCGTGCACGTTACGAGGACGGCATCGGCAATCCGGTGATCGATGTCCGGGCGCCGAAGCGCAACAAGCGTCTGCCGAAGGCGTTGTCCGAATCGTTGACCATGCAACTATTGGACGGCGCACCGCCGGTCGATGCCGTCGACGAGGGACTTGCAACGCGCGACGCGGCCATCTACGAGCTGCTCTATTCCTCCGGGCTGCGCCTCGCCGAACTGGTGGGACTCGACGTCGCCCATGCGAAGGACGGACGTTACGAATCGTCCGGCTACCTCGAACTCGTCGAAGCGCAAGTCACCGTCACCGGCAAGGGCAACAAGCGGCGGACGGTGCCGGTCGGCGCGAAGGCGCGCGAGGCGATCGCGCGCTGGCTCGCGATCCGCGCGGCATGGCTGCAAGCGAATCCGCAGGCCGATCCGCATCCGCTGTTCCTGTCGACGCGCGGCGAGCGGCTGTCCGGACGGTCGATCCAGACGCGCCTGAAGGCGCATGCGCGGCGCGCGGACGTTCCGGCCAACGTCCATCCGCACGTGCTGCGGCATTCGTTCGCGTCGCATCTGCTGCAGGCCAGCGGCGACCTGCGCGCCGTGCAGGAGCTGCTCGGCCACGCCAGCATCGCGGCCACGCAGGTCTATACCAGCCTCGACTTCAAGCGGCTCGCCGAGGTCTACGACGCGGCGCACCCCCGCGCGCGACGCAAATAGCGCTGCAATACGCCGCAAGCGCGCCCGTATAATCGCGTCCCCGCCGATTCCCGTTTCGGTGGCAACGCCATCCATCGTCCATGCCAGCCGCCCAGAAACAAGCGATCGTCGATCGCATCGAAGCCGCGCTCGCGCCGCTCGTCGCGGGAACCGACGTCGTTCCCGTGGTCACGCTCGAGCGTCCCAAGACCGCGGCGCACGGCGACTTCGCGTGCAACGTGGCGATGCAGATCGCGAAGCGCCTCAAGCGCAACCCGCGCGAGGTGGCGCAGATCGTGGTCGACGCATTGCTCGCGGACCGCGACGGCCTGGTCGAACGTGCCGAGATCGCGGGTCCCGGCTTCATCAACCTGTTCCTGTCGGCGAAGGCGCATCAGTCGGTGGTCGCGACGATCCTCGACCAGCGTGAAGCTTACGGTCGCGCATCCGCAGCCGGTCACGACAAGGTCGTCATCGAGTTCGTCTCGGCCAATCCGACCGGCCCGCTGCATGTCGGCCACGGCCGGCAGGGCGCGCTGGGCGACGTGATCGCTTCGCTGATGAAGTCGCAGGGTCGTGCGGTCACGCGCGAGTACTACTACAACGACGCGGGCGTGCAGATCGCGACGCTCGCCGCGTCGGTGCAGGCCCGTGCGCGCGGCATCTCGCCGGGCGATGCGGCGTGGCCCGAACCGGCCTACAACGGCGACTACATCGCCGAGATCGCCGGCGACTACCTCGGCCGCGCGCTGCTGCCGGCCGACGAGGCCGACGGCCATGCGGCCGTGCAGGCTTCGGGCGACGTCGACGACCTCGACGACATCCGGCGCTTCGCGGTGGCCTATCTGCGCCGCGAACAGGACCTCGACCTGAAGGCGTTCGGCGTCGCGTTCGACAACTACTACCTCGAGTCGTCGCTGTATGCCGACGGTCGCGTCGACCAGATCGTCGCCACGTTGGTCGAGGCCGGCAAGACCTACGAGGCCGACGGCGCGCTGTGGCTCGCGACGACGTCGTACGCCGACCTGGGCGACGACAAGGACCGCGTGATGCGGAAGTCGGACGGCACGTTCACGTACTTCGTGCCCGACGTCGCGTATCACGTCGCCAAGTGGGAGCGCGGCTTCCGCAAGGCCATCAACGTGCAGGGCAGCGACCATCACGGCACCGTGGCGCGCGTGCGTGCCGGCGTGCGCGCCGTCTCGGATGCGCGGCAGCTCGGCGTGCCGCCCGTCTATCCCGATTACATCCTGCACAAGATGGTCCGCGTGGTCCGCGGCGGCGAAGAGGTCAAGATCAGCAAGCGCGCCGGCAGCTATCTCACGTTGCGCGACCTGATCGTCATGAGCGGCGGCGAAGCCATGCCCAACGATCGCGGACGCGACGCCGTGCGCTTCTTCTTCATCTCGCGGAAGGCCGACACCGAGTTCACGTTCGACATCGACCTCGCGCTCGCGCAATCCGACGAGAACCCGGTCTATTACGTGCAGTACGCGCACGCGCGCATCTGCTCGGTGCTGGCCGCCTGGGGTGGCGCCGACTGGGAAGCGAAGGTCGCCGCGCTGGCTGCCATCGACCTTGCGCCGTTGACCGCGCCGCGCGAAGTCGCTCTGATGCAGCGGCTCGCGGAGTACCCGGGCATGCTCGCGTTCGCGGCCGACGAGATGGCGCCGCATCAGCTCGCGTTCTACCTCAAGGACTGCGCGGCCGACCTGCACAGCTATTACAATGCCGAGCGCGTTCTGGTCGACGATCTGGCCGTGCGCGATGCGCGCGCCGCGCTGCTCGCCGCCACGCGGCAGGTGCTCCTGAACGGCCTGGGACTGGCCGGTGTGTCGGCGCCACAGAAGATGTAGTCCGGGGCGCGACCGGAGCTCGCTCGCATCAACCGGAAGAACCATGCCGTTCGAAGATTCATCCAGGAGTGGTCGCATGTCCCGTCGCGTCGTCACGCGAAGCCGCACGAACCGTCAACGGGGCAACACGATCCTCGGACTGATCATCGGCGTCGTGCTCGGCCTCGGCATCGCCGCGGCGGTCGCGCTGTTCGTGACGAAGGCGACGGTGCCGTTCGTGAGCAAGCAGGCGCGGGTGTCGTCGCCCCTCATCGTCGACCCCGACGGCAAGCTGCCCGATCCGAACAGGAGTCTCTACTCCAAGGATGCGCTGCCGACCGCGCCGTCGGCTTCGTCGGCGGCGACGACGACCCCAACCAGCAGCGCATGAA
>CAZZWS010000087.1:0-15732 GCA_964657795.1 Beijerinckiaceae bacterium | reverse complement strand
GGCTTTGCGCGTCGCGCGATCGATCGGCAACTCGCCGCTGGTCAAGACGGCGCTGTTCGCGTCGGACCCCAACCTCGGCCGCCTGTTGATGGCGATCGGCAATGCGCGGGTCGAGGCGCTCGACACGTCGCGCGTGCAGTTGTGGCTCGCGGCTCGAGGGGTCGATGGAACGCGTGACGAGGTCCTGGTGATCGAAAGCGGGCGTCGCGCGCCCGGCTATCGCGAAGAGGACGGCGCGCGCGTGATGAAGCCGGAAGAGATCGCGATCCGCGTGGACCTCGGACGCGGCGACCACGGCACGACGGTCTGGACCTGCGACTTCTCGTACGACTACGTGAAGATCAACGCGGAGTATCGGACGTAGGCTCGAACCTGATCGTCGGCCAGCCGACCGTGGTCTGAATTCGCTCGAGTCCCCCGGTCTTTGATGAGAGAAGTGATGTCGGATCCCTGGTGGTTCCGCAGTACCAGTCGAAAGCTTCCCCTCGACCGGATCGATGCGACCTTCCGCGCCGGACTCTTGATTGCCGTAGATCACAAGACGCGATGGATTCGGCGTGTCGCGCTCCTCATGATTGGCGGATGGTTAGTCCTGACCGTCGCTATCGTGGCGCACGATGCGACACTCCATGCGAGCGGGCCCGATGCCTGGTGGCACGCGTTGCTGCCCTTCAGCACGTTGCCGTTCTTTTTTGCGATCGGGGTCAACGCTCGCGTGACGACGGCGACCGAGCGCCTCGTTCGCGAACACGATGGCCGCGATCTCCGCACCGAGATCGCAACGCTGCTCGCCTCGCACTGACGCGTTCGTGACGTTGTTGCCGCCATACGCGTCGCGCGATCGAACTCATGCATGACACCCCGCTGATCTCGTTGATCGCCGTCGGCCTCGGTCTCGCGCTGGTCGGCGGACTGCTCGCGGTGCGCATCGGGCTGTCGCCGATCGTCGGCTATCTGCTCGCCGGCATCGCCGTCGGCCCGTTCACGCCGGGCTTCGTCGGTGACGCCACGCTCGCGAACGAACTCGCCGAGATCGGCGTCATCCTGCTGATGTTCGGCGTCGGCATGCACTTCTCGCCGAAGGACCTGTGGACCGTGAAGGGCGTCGCGTTGCCCGGTGCGATCGTGCAGATCGTCGTCGCGACCGCGATGGGCGTCGGCCTCGCGACGTGGTGGGGCTGGTCGCTCGGCGAAGGGCTCGTCTTCGGCCTGTCGCTGTCGGTCGCGAGCACCGTCGTGTTGCTGAAGGCGCTCGAAGCCCGCGGGACGATCGCCTCCGACAACGGCCGCGTCGCGATCGGCTGGCTGGTCGTCGAGGACCTCGTGATGGTCGTCGTGCTGGTGCTGCTGCCGCCGCTCGCGGGCCTGTTCGGCGGCCGCGTCGACATGATCCGGCTCGAAGGCGCACCCGACGGCGGCACCCTGACGACGGTGGCGCTGACCCTCGGCAAGGTCGCCATCTTCGTCGTCCTCATGCTGACCGTCGTCACGCGTCTCTTCCACTGGCTGATGGCCACGGCCCGTCGCAGCGAGTCGCGCGAGCTGTTCACGCTGACGGCCGTGGCCCTGGCCATCGGCACGGCCTATCTCGCAGCCCACTTCTTCGGCGTGTCGTTCGCGCTCGGCGCGTTCTTCGCGGGCGTGGTCGTCAACAGTTCCGACGAGAGCCATCGCGCGGCCGTCGACCTGCAGCCCTTGCAGGACGCTTTCTCGGTGCTGTTCTTCGTCGCGGTGGGCATGCTGTTCGATCCCGCCATCCTGATCGCGGAGCCGTGGCGCGTGGTCGCGGTGGTCGGCGTCATCGTCGTCGGCAAGTCGCTCGCGGCCGCGGTCATCGTGCGCGTGCTCGGCCGGCCCTCCGGCACCGCACTCGAAGTCGCCGCGTCGCTCGCGCAGATCGGCGAGTTCTCGTTCATCCTCGGCGCGCTCGGCAAGAGTCTCGGCCTCCTGTCCGACGACGCGTACGCGTTGATGCTCGCCGGGGCGCTCCTGTCCATCGTGCTCAATCCTTTCCTGTTCCGACTCGCGACGCGTCGCTCGATCGTCGTCGTCCCCACCTGAATGTCCAAAGACCTGCAGACCATCCTCGATCGCGTCGACGCGCTGCTGATCCGCGTCGAGTCGCTGCTGCCGACCGCGCCGCGCGATGTCGACTGGAGCGCGATGGCGTTCCGGTGGCGGAAACGCAACGGCATCGGCCGACTCGAAGCCGTGCGTCATGTCGCCGACATCGCCCTGGGCGATCTGCGCAACATCGATCGGCAGCGCGCGGTCATCGAGCGCAACACGCGTCAGTTCGTCGAAGGCCGCACCGCCAACAACGTCTTGCTGACCGGCGCGCGCGGCACCGGCAAGTCGTCGCTGATCAAGGCGTGCCTGAACGAATTCGCAGCGCAGGGCCTGCGGTTGATCGAGGTCGACAAGAGCGACCTCGTCGACCTGCCGGACATCGTCGATCTCGTCGCCGAGAGGCCCGAGCGCTTCGTCCTCTTCTGCGACGACCTGTCGTTCGAGGAAGGCGAGTCGGGCTACAAGGCGTTGAAGGTCGCGCTCGACGGATCGATCGCCGCGCAGTCCGACAACGTGCTGATCTACGCGACCAGCAATCGTCGCCACCTGATGCCGGAACGCATGAGCGACAACCTCGCGACGAAGCACGAGGGTCACGTCGACGCGGCGGGCAACGTCAACGTCGAGATTCATCCGGGCGACGTCGTCGAAGAGAAGATCTCGCTGTCCGAGCGCTTCGGCCTGTGGGTCAGCTTCTATCCGTTCCGCCAGGACGAATACCTCGCCGTGGTTCGCACGTGGATGCGCCACTACGGCCGCGACGACGCGGCTATCGCAGCCGCCGAGGCCGACGCGCTGCGCTGGGCCCTGGCACGCGGTTCGCGCTCGGGTCGCGTCGCGCATCAGTTCGCGCGCGACCACGCCGGGCGCGTCGATCGCGCAGAGTGACGGATCCGTCCGTGATCGACGTCGCGGTTGGCGTGATCCTGCGCGACGACGGCAGCTTCCTGCTCGCGCAACGACCCGATGGCAAGCCGATGGCCGGATGGTGGGAGTTTCCCGGCGGCAAGCTCGAACGCGGGGAGACCGTACTGGACGCGCTGATCCGCGAGTTCGACGAGGAGCTGGGCCTCGAAGTGATCGACGCGCACCCGTGGGTGCAGCGCGTCGTCACCTACCCGCACGCGACCGTGCGGCTGCACTTCTGGCGCAGCTTCGGCGAGGGCCGCGAATGGCGCGGCGTGCCGCAGTCCAACGAGGGACAGGACTTTCGCTGGGAGCACATCGATCGACTGACGACCGACCCGTGGCTGAAGGGCGCCGAGCCGGTGAAGCGCTGGCTGCGGCTGCCTGCCCTGTATGCGATCTCGAACGCGACGCGGGTCGGCGTCGAGGCATTTCTCGCCACGTTCGACCGACAACTCGAAGCTGGTGCGATCCATCAATTGCAACTGCGCGAACCCGGCCTCGACGACGGCGCGTTCGCGTCCCTGTTCGACGAGGTCGCGGCGCGCTGTCGAGCGCATCGGGTGCGTCTGCTCGTCAACAGCAGCCACGCAGAACGCTTCTGGCATCGCGCCGACGGCGTGCATCTCACGGCGCATGATCTGCTGCTCCTCGACGCACGGCCGCCCGTCGACTGGTGCGTCGGCTCCTGTCACGATGTGCGCGAACTCGAACATGCCGGCGCGCTGGAACTCGATGCGGCGGTGTTGGGGCCGGTCAGGGCGACGGCCAGTCATCCCGGTCGGCCGGGAATGGGCTGGTCGACCTTTTCCGAGCGCATCGCGACGACGGCGATCCCGGTCTACGCGATCGGCGGTCTGGAGCGCGCAGATCGGATCGATGCGATCGAGGCGGGAGCGCACGGCATCGCGATGATTCGGGGCGCATGGATTCGGGATCGAGGCATGGCCACAGCGAGGAGGCACGCATGAACGGTCGCGGCTGGTTTCGACGCAGCATGAAGGCGGCGCATGAGATCGCCGCGATCGGGTCCGGCGGCGGCCTGGCGGCCTGTCTCACGATCAACTTCACGGCGTCGCATGCGTCCGCGGCCGACTACCTTGTGGCGCGACAGGTGATCGCGGCCATCGCGCGTTTCGTGCTGCTGCCGTCGCTGGCGCTGGTGCTGATCACCGGCTTGCTGGCGATCGCCGCGACCCGCGGCTTCCACGACGCGGGATGGGCCTGGGTCAAGGCGTTGCTGGGCTTGAGCGTCGCCGAAGCCACGCTGGTCACCGTCGGTGCGAGCCGCGACCAGGCCGATCTCGCATCGATCGCAGCCGATCCGAGCCTGCTGATGTCGCTGCTGCATTCCGAACGCAACACGCTCTGGCTGCTGCTCGGGCTCAGCGTCGCGAATGTCGTTCTGGCGGTATGGCGGCCGAAGCTGACGGTGAAGATTCGCTGAACGGCTCGGCCATCACAAGCTGTTTGACGTCGGCGACGAGGAAGGCGCAAGGGTGACGCCGGCCATCCCCGCTGCGCGCGTCGCAGCGAAGAAGGTACTCGCGATCGACACCGCCGATAGCCAGCCGACCAGCAAGGCATCGGTGATCAGGATCGGCCATACCCATGCTCCCCTGCCGATCGCGAGCGAACCCAACACATAGTGCGGAACCATCAGCGGAAGCACGGCGACCCAGGTGAACACGAACGTCCATGGCAGGCGACGGATCATGATCGCGACAGATACACGCGGGCCGACGGCGGCGCTGCCGAGTGCCGCGGCCACGCCCCAGGCGAGCAACAGGCAGTTGAAGACCTGACCAACGACCAGGGACGCAAGAAATGCCCAGGCGCTTTGTGGGACCGCGAACAGTTGGACGGCGGCAAAGGCCAACTGGACGACGAGGAAGGGTACGAACAGTCGGACTGCAGCACGATCGATCGTCTTCGCGAACGATGCATCGCGTGACGCGAGAAATCGGTCGATCCAATAATTCGGCAGGGTCAACGCCACAATCTTGACGAAGCCGAAGCCCAATCGCATCGAGTCGCTGCCCGCTGCCCGAAAGCCGGCGATGCTGTCGTACATGCCGTGCCGGGTCTCGACGATGTGTTGCACGATTTCGAAGAACACGGGCACCAGCGCCAACATCGGGCACGCGACGATGAATGCCGCGCTGCCACGGTAAGTCGATTTCAACGCTTGCCAGAACGTCATGTTCATCGCCCGGGATCAGATCGTTGCAGGGCACGACCGATACGATCGCGAAACAAGCAGGAGCGTGAAGAAGTCGACTTCAGCTTTCTTCAAAGGCCTCTTGCCGGGATTGTCGGAGCCAACTGTTGCTCGAACTCCCAACGCTTCCACGCGCCGAGCACCAGGTTGGGATACTCCGGCCGGCCGAGACTGCCGTTGTAGCGGCCGAGCGCGCGGTAGTAGTCGCCGTCCTCGATGTCGAGGTAGTGCCGGAAGACCACGCAGCCGTAGCGCACGTTGGCGCGCATGATGAACAGCTTCTTCGGGTCGCCGTCGCCGATCAGGTCGGCCCAGAACGGCATCACCTGCGTCAGGCCGCGTGCGCCGGCGCTGCTGATGGCGTACTTCCGAAAGCCCGACTCGACCTGGATCAGGCCGAGCATCAGCGCCGGATCGAGCCCGGCGCGCTTGCTTTCGTAATAGATCGTCTCCAGGAGGTCGCGACGCGTCTGGTAGTCGGGGATGCGCTTCTTCATCCGTTCCGACATCTCGGCCAGCCATTCGAGATAGCCGAGGCGCTGCTTGATGTCCGGGAACTGCACGGTCGGCGGGCGCTGGTCCGCGATGGCGGCGGAGAGCGAGCTGCGGACCGAGGCGGTGAGGGGTTCGTATTTCTGTGCGCCGGCTCGGGCGGGTGAGGCGATGGTCCCTGTCGCGACGGCGATTGCAGCGATTGCAGCGATCGTGATCGGTGAAACCAGGCGGAGTCGTTGCTCGTCCGCAGGGAGCATCTCCGAGGCGCGTAACTCGGGACGCGGCTTTCGCCGGGGCGACAGTTTCCAGATTGGTTGCAAAGTCAACTATCTGTCGTCCCGGTGAAGGTTGGGATCCGAGTTGCTTCGAGAGCCGCTACGTTGCTTGGTGACCGCCATCGGCAACGAACTTCAAGTCAGAGCAGCTTGAGCCGCTCTACCGCGATGACCACCGCTTCCCCCAGCGGCACGTGCGTGACCGCCGCATCGCGCCGCGCCTGCATCTCCACGTTGCCTTCCTTCAGCCCGCGATCGCCCACCGTGATGCGCAGCGGCACGCCGATCAACTCCCAGTCCGCGAACATCACGCCGGGCCTGAGGTCGCGGTCGTCGACGATGACGTCGACGCCGGCCGCGACGAGGCTGTCGTGCAGCGCGTTGGCCGCATCGCGGACCGCTTCGTTGCGGCCCCAGCCGACCGGACAGACGACGACCTCGAACGGCGCGAGAGCCCGCGGCCACACGATGCCGCGCTCGTCGAAGTTCTGTTCGATGGCCGCACCGACGATGCGCGTGATGCCGATGCCGTAGCAGCCCATCTCGAACGCCTGCGGCTTGCCGGTCTCGTCGAGGAACGTCGCGCCCATCATCTTCGAATAGACCGTGCGCAACTGGAAGATGTGGCCGACCTCGATCCCGCGACACAGCTCCAGCGTACCGTGGCCGTCGGGAGACGGGTCGCCGGCCTTCACGTTGCGGACGTCCGCAACCTCGGGCTCGGGCAGGTCGCGACCCCAGTTGACGCCGGCGATGTGGAAGTCGGCCTCGTTCGCGCCGACGACGAAATCGCTCATCGCGGCCACCGCACGATCGGCGATGACCGTCACCGGCTCCTTCGTGCGGATCGGTCCGAGGTAGCCGGGCGGCGTGCCGAACGCGTCGACGATCTCGTGTTCGGTCGCGAAGCGGTAGCCCCCGGCCAATGCGCGAATCTTGCCGGCCTTGATCTCGTTGAGCTCGTGGTCGCCGCGCAGCAGGACGAGCACGATGGACTTCGGCGTTTCACCCTTGGCCTCGACCGCCAGCACGATGGACTTGACCGTGCGCGCCAGCGGGATGGCGAGCAACGTGGCGACGTCCTCGCACTTCGCCTTGCCCGGCGTCGCGACCTTCGTCATCGCCTCCGTGGCGGGGCCCCGCGGGCCGGGCGACACGGCCTCGGCCGCTTCGACGTTGGCCGCGTAGTCGGACCCGGGCGCGAACGCGATGGCGTCCTCGCCGGAGTCGGCCAGCACGTGGAACTCGTGGGAGCCCGTGCCGCCGATCGAGCCGTTGTCGGCCGCGACCGGTCGATAGCGCAGGCCCATCCGCTCGAAGACCGCGCAGTACGCGTCGTGCATCTTCTGGTAGCTGACCTCGAGGCCCGCGAGGTCGCGATCGAACGAGTACGCGTCCTTCATCGTGAACTCGCGTCCGCGCATCACGCCGAACCGCGGCCGGATCTCGTCGCGGAACTTGGTCTGGATGTGGAAGAAGTTGATCGGCAGCTGCTTGTAGCTGGCGAGCTCCTTCCGCGCGATGTCCGTGATGACCTCCTCGGACGTCGGCTGCACGATGAAGTCGCGTTGATGCCTATCCTTGATCCGCAGCAGCTCGGGACCGTATTTCGTCCAGCGCCCGGATTCCTGCCACAGCTCGGCGGGCTGCACGACCGGCATCAGCAGTTCGATCGCGCCGGCCCGCGTCATCTCGTCGCGGACGATGGCTTCGACCTTGCGGATCGTGCGCAGGCCCATCGGCATGTAGGTATAGATGCCGCCGGCGAGCCGCTTGATCAGCCCGGCGCGCAGCATCAGTTGATGGCTGACGATCTCCGCGTCGGCTGGGGCTTCCTTCAGGGTCGAGATGAAAAAGCGCGATGCGTGCATGCGGCGGTGCCGGTCCTGTGGAGGTTGTGGAAGCGGTTCGCGCGGCGGCCGATGGGCGCTGGCGGAGAGGGACGCGGGGGTCGCCGACCGTGCGCCGCGCCCGTGAAACCGTGTTTATAATCGTTTCAATCTTAACGGAATCGGGTGGTCCGACATGTTGGATAGAGAAGGCTACCGCCCCAACGTCGGAATCATCCTGGCCAATGCCAGGGGTGAGGTGTTCTGGGGCAAGCGGATCCGCGAGCATTCGTGGCAGTTCCCGCAGGGCGGCATCAAGCACGGGGAGACGCCGGAGCAGGCGATGTACCGCGAACTGCAAGAGGAAATCGGCCTGAAGAAGGAACACGTCAAGCTGGTCGGCCGCACGCGCGACTGGTTGCGTTACGAGGTGCCCGAGCATTGGGTCAAGCGCGAATGGCGCGGCAGTTATCGCGGACAGAAGCAGATCTGGTTTCTGCTGAAGCTGGTGGGTCGTGACAGCGACATCTCGCTCCGCGCGTCGACCCATCCCGAGTTCGATGCGTGGCGCTGGCACGAGTACTGGGTCCCGCTTGAGGCCGTCATCGAGTTCAAGCGCGACGTCTACACACGGGCGCTGACCGAGCTCTCGCGTTATCTGACGCGCAAGCCCGAGCACACGCGTTATCTGCGGCAGCACACGCGAGCGCCGTTGCGTTCGATCGGCGAAGGCTTCGCCGACGCGCCGGGCGAAAGCCGTGGTGGTCGCAAGATCCTGGGGTCGCATTGATCGATTCAGTCATGAAAAGTACCGTACGCCGTATGGTCTGCGCATTGGGCATCGGCGCTCTCGCCGCGTGCGCGGCGCCGAAGCCGCCGAGCGCCTTCGAGGAAGCGTTCGACGACGAGACCCGGCCGTGGCAGGAGGTCGAGACGCAGATGCCCGCGAAGCCGATGGACGCCGACATCGTGCCCTTTCAGGTCAGCGGCGGCACCGACTACCGCTTCGGCATCGATGCGCGCTCGCTGTCGATCGGCACCGACGGTGTGTATCGCTACACGCTCGTGGCGACGAGTCGTCAGGGTGCGCGCAACGTCAGCTACGAAGGCATCCGTTGCGAGACCGCGCAGAAGAAGGTCTACGCGATCGGCCGCAGCGACGGCACTTGGACGAAGTCGCGGTCCGCCGCGTGGCAGCCCATCGCCGACGTCGGCATCAACCGTCAGGACGCGGCGTTGTTGCGCGAATATTTCTGTCCCGACGGTTACGCGGCGACCAGCGGCAAGGAGATTTTTGCGCGGATGGGTCGACGCACGCCTTCGAGCGAAGGTCAGGCCGATCAGATCGGGACGATCCAGGGTCGCTGAGGTTCAGGCGGCCAGCAGATTGGTTCGATGGATCAGTTCCGGCTCGTCGACGAAGCCGAGCCGCTGTTCGATCTCGCTCGACGGGTGTCCGACGATACGGGCCGCGTCGCTGCTGCCGTAGTTGACGATGCCGCGTGCGACTTCGCGGCCGTCGGGGGCGAGGCAGGCCACCACGTCGCCGCGCGCGAAGCGGCCTTCGACCGACTTCACGCCCACCGGCAGCAGGCTGCGGCCGCCCGACCCCACGGCCTCGGCCGCGCCCGCGTCGAGCAGCAGCTTGCCCGCGACCTGTAGATGGTCGGCCATCCACTGCTTGCGTGCCGGGAGTCGGCCGAGCGTCGCGGTGAGCCGCGTGCCGATGGCCTCGCCGCGCGCGAGGCGCACCAGCACCTCGGGTTCGCGACCCGACGCGATGATGGTGTGTGCGCCGCTCGTGGCGGCCCGGCGCGCGGCGAGCACCTTGGTCAGCATGCCGCCGCGACCGAGCGCGCTGCCGGCGCCGCCGGCCATCGCTTCGAGCGCGGGATCGCCGGCCCGGCCGTCGCTCACCAGCGTCGCGTTCGGCGTCTTGCGCGGGTCCGCGTCGTAGAGCCCGGCCTGGTCGGTGAGGATGACCAGCGCGTCGGCCTCGATCAGATTCGCGACCAGCGCGCCGAGCGTGTCGTTGTCGCCGAACTTGATCTCGTCGGTGACGACGGTGTCGTTCTCGTTGATGACCGGCAGGATGGCCAGGCCGAGCAGCGTCAGCAACGTCGATCGGGCGTTGAGGTAACGGCTGCGATCGGCGAGGTCCGCGTGGGTCAGCAGGATCTGCGCAGTGCCGATGCCGTGCAGCGCGAAGCCGGTCTCGTAGGCCTGGGCCAGACCCATCTGCCCGACCGCGGCGGCGGCCTGCAGCTCGTGCATCGCGGTGGGTCGCTGCAGCCAGCCGAGGCGCTTGATGCCTTCGGCGATGGCGCCCGACGAAACCAGCACGACTTCCTTCTTCATGGCCCGCAACGCCGCGAGCTGCGCGGCCCAGCGGGCGATGGCGGCGCGGTCGAGGCCGCGCCCGTCGTCGGTCACCAGCGTGCTGCCAACCTTGACGACGATGCGCCTGGCGTCGACGAGCCCGGTCGAACGACGATCCGTCACGTCATCAGCCGGCGGTCCGCGCGAAGCGCGGGTCTTCGGGGTCGATGCCGCTGTTCGCGTGGCCTGCTTCGTCCGCTCGCTCTTCCTGCGCATGCAGGCGGGCTCGCTCGGTAGTCAGGTGGCGATCGATCGCCTGCACCAGGGCTTCGCAACCGTCCCGCGTCAGCGCCGAGATCGCGAACACCGGACCCTTCCACTTGAACTTCTTGACGAACGTCGCGACGCGCGCTTCGGCCTCGGCGGCGTCGATCATGTCGAGCTTGTTGAGCACCAGCCAGCGCGGCTTGGCGACGAGCGACGCGTCGTACTTCTTGAGTTCGCCGACGATGGCCTTGGCTTCGGCGACGGGATCGGTCGCGGCGTCGAAGGGCGCGAGGTCGACGATGTGCAGCAGCAGGCCGGTGCGCTGCAGATGCCGCAGGAACTGATGGCCGAGCCCGGCGCCTTCGGCCGCACCCTCGATCAGTCCGGGGATGTCGGCGATCACGAAGCTGCGCTCCGGCCCCGCGCGCACGACGCCGAGATTGGGATGCAGCGTCGTGAATGGATAGTCGGCGATCTTCGGCCGCGCGTTGGAGACGGCCGTGATGAAGGTCGACTTGCCGGCGTTGGGCATGCCGAGCAGGCCGACGTCCGCCAGCACCTTGAGCTCGAGCTTGAGCTTGCGTTCCTGACCGGGCTCGCCGTCGGTCTGCTGGCGCGGTGCGCGGTTGGTGCTGGACTTGAAATGGATATTGCCCGCGCCGCCCTTGCCGCCCTGCGCGAGCAGCGCGACCTGGCCGTGTTCGGTGAGATCGGCGACGACCTCGCCCGTTTCCAGTTCCATGATCAGCGTGCCGACCGGCATCCGCAGCGTGACGTCGTCGGCGCCTTTGCCGTAGCAGTCCGAGCCGCGGCCGTGCTCGCCCTTCTTGGCGCGGTGCAGCTTGGCGAAGCGATAGTCGACCAGCGTGTTGATGTTGCGATCGGCGATGGCGAAGATGCTGCCGCCACGCCCGCCGTCACCGCCGTCGGGGCCGCCGAACGGCAGGAACTTCTCGCGACGAAAGCTCGCGATGCCGTTGCCGCCGTCGCCGGCTTCGACGTCGATCTTCGCTTCGTCGATGAATTTCATGATGGCTCTCTACGAAAGGGTCCTGCTGATTGTGTGTCCCGGCCGGTAACGCGCAGGAAGATCGTCCTCCACGCTCCGCGCAGGCCGCGCGCGACGGGATCATGGCGTGCATTCTCTCAGGCCAGAAGCTTGCGCAGCACCGGCGTCGACACGTCGTCGATGTGCCGGAAAGCCGAAGCCGTCCTGTCGATTTCCTCCGCGCGAACGCCGAAGCGCTCGAAGTACATGCGCCACTGCCTGACCGTGGCCCACACCTGGCCGATCAGCGCGGTGGCCGCGTCGCGTGTCAACGTGAACATCGCGTGCGCCTCGAGCGCGTTGCCCAGCGTGGCCAGCCTGCCTTGCGGGCCGATGCCCAGGTGCAGGAAGCGTTCGGTGGCCGAACTCGCGCGCGGCAACACGTCGTAGAGCGGACTCAGTCGCCAGCCGGGAAGTCGCGGATCCAACAGAAAACCATGGTTGCGCAGGTGGTCGTCGTCGTTGCTGACGAGCACGTTGTAGATCATGCGCCTGAAGAGCTCGGCATTGTCCGCACGAACGACGCTCGGATGACAGCGCGCACGCACCGCTTGCGCCAGGTCCGAATAGGTCCTGTCGCGCGACTCGCTCTCGTCGCAGGCGAGCAGCGTGAGGCCGCTGACAAAACCCATGCGCTGCTCTACCCGATCTTCGCCCGGGTCCAGGGTCAGCAGGTCGCTCGGGCTGGCGGCGGTGCCGGGGCGCATCCAGTAACGGTCGAAGCGGCGAATGAGCATGACCTTCCGGTCGCCGATATCCTGGATCTTCACGGGGGGCACCGTCAGCCCTGCCTCGTCCGCGAGTCGCAGCGCTGCGCACTCGATGGACGGGATGTCGAAGCGGTCCTTGCGGCTGGAAAACTTGGCCAGCCAGAGGATCCCCTGTTCGTCCCGCACCGAAGCCTTGGGGCGGGCGCCGCCGAGCGCCGTGCCATCCTGGAAGATGGCTTCCAGATGAGCCGGGACGGGCAGGCCGTCTTCGATGCGTTCTGCGGCATCCATCAGATGCCCGATCGCATGCGACCCGTTGGCGCCGCTGGTCGGGCCGTCCGACAAGCTGCCGCGAATATCCAGCGCGCCCACCCGATCGCTTCCCGCATGCAACAGGTATTCGGACTCGGGAAGACTGTTGGCCGGCACCTTGAGCTTGGCTTCGATGACGCGCCTGCCCCATGCATCGGGCGCCGCATCGCGTATGCCGCCGAAAAGCGACAGGCCGTTCGTGGGAAGAAGGCGCTTGCCGGTCACCTCGCTCCGATCGGCGATGCTCAGGCTCACCGGGTCGACCTCGACTGCGTCGCCGCGCTTGAGGTAGTTCAGGCCGTACGCGAAGCTCGAAGCCAGGACGTCGACGCCCTCTTCGGTCATCGTCAGCCGGCCGCACGGGGCCCACTCGCCGCCCACATGGGCGAAGGCCATCAATTTTCGTTCAGCAGGGGCCATGATGTCTCGGGTCTTGCCTGCGAGCTCGGGATGCGAGCCGGACACCCTCAGAAATTGAGTTCTTCGAGTTCGGCGGCGCTCAGGTCGCGCACGCGCCGGGTCTGTTCGCGCAAGCCGAGCGTCACCAGCGCCGGGTCGGACTGCGACAGCAACTCCAGCAGCGTGGATCCCGGTGCAATGGCGTCGAGGTAGCGCAGCACCTGACCAAGCGCCAGTCCCGGGTCGCCCTTTTCGATGCGGTATGCGGTGTTGCGTGACAGCCCGGCGCGCAGGGCCGCATCGGTCTGCTTGACCTTGCGGGCGACCCTGAGGCGGGCCAGCTGGGCGCCGAGTCGCTGGCTCTGGATCAGCAGGTGCGCAGGCATCACGGATTTTTGTTCGACGCGCATGTTCGTTAAAACGAGGATTGACTCGTCAGTGATCGTTTTAACGAGCATATTACTACGGCCTCGTCGAGGACAATGCGCAGTTGGTGGTCGTAAATTCGAGCATTAGCGGCTTAGCCCTCGGTTTAACGTACCTTCAGTAGGTCGGGGGACCCTAGCGTCTTCGTCGCCCGCGATTACCGGCTTCGCGAACGCAGGATATTTACGGAACCATCGAGCACTCGAGCCGCACCGAATCCCACGCATCGCAGTTCCACCGTCGAGGTTTCACCATGTTTCGAGGCCGACAGCGCGGTCCCCCAAAACAAAAGCCCCGCGACGGCGGGGCTTTCGAGGTTCCCGCGACGACGACTTACGCGGCGACCGGCTCGACCGCGGGTGCCACGTTCACCAGATGACGCTGCATCGCGCCCTTGAAGCCGAAGTTCACCGTGCCGTCGACCAGCGCGTACAGCGTGTGGTCCTTGCCGATGCCGACATTGAGGCCCGGGTGAAGGCGCGTGCCGCGCTGACGGACGATGATGCCGCCGGCGTTGATGGCTTGTCCGCCGTAGACCTTGACGCCGAGGCGCTTCGATTCCGAATCGCGGCCGTTACGCGAACTGCCGCCTGCTTTCTTGTGTGCCATGGTGGTCTGCTCCTCAGGCGGCGGCTGCGACTGCTGACGCCTCGCCCGCTCCCGCAGTTGCTCCTGCAGTTGTTCCGTTAATCGTGCCGATCAGCACCTCGGTGTAATCCTGGCGATGACCCTGACGCTTCTGGTAATGCTTGCGCCGGCGCATCTTGAAGATCTTGACCTTGTCGTGACGACCTTGGGACAGAACCGTTGCGGTGACCGTTGCGCCTGCGACGAGTGGCTGACCGAACTGAATCGATTCGCCGATGCCGACCGCGAGCACCTGATCAAGCGTGATTTCCGTACCCACGTCCGCCGGTATCTGTTCTATTTTCAATTTTTCACCGGCGACGACTTTGTACTGCTTGCCGCCGGTTTTTATGACCGCGTACATGTTGGACCTCTGCTGGAATGACCCCGGCTGCGCTGATGACGACCGGATTCGGGTAAGCCTACGATAATACAGTCGGTCGCCGTGACGGTCAACGGTTGCGGATGGCGCCGTGCGGAAAGGTGGTGCCGCATCGCTTATAATTCGGGACGTTTGCGACGATCCGCTGTCGCGAAGCCATCAGCACTCCTCGCACGCATCACCGCATCCTCCCGCACCATCACCAGCAGCAGCTCGTTCCGCCACCTTCATCTTGAACGACCACCTCGCCAGCGTCGACGCGCCTGAACGGCCCCTGGTGGAGCCTGCGTCCGCCGCATCGGTGCTGGCGCCGGTCGTCGACGACATGAGGGCGATGGACGCGCTGATCCGTACGCGCCTGCGCTCCGACGTCGCACTGGTCAACCAGGTCGCCGAGTACATCATCGGCGCGGGCGGCAAGCGTCTGCGGCCCGCGCTGCTGCTGCTCATCTCCGGCGCTCTCGACCACCGCGGGCCGCATCGGCTGACCCTCGCGGCGGTCGTCGAGTTCATCCACACGGCCACGTTGCTGCACGACGACGTCGTCGACGAGTCCGACCTGCGGCGCGGCCGCCAGACCGCCAACGCGCTGTTCGGCAACGCCGCCTCGGTGCTGGTCGGCGACTTCCTCTACTCGCGATCGTTCCAGATGATGGTCGATGTGGGCAGCCTGCCGGTGATGCGGACGCTCGCCGACGCCACCAACGTCATCGCCGAGGGCGAGGTGCTGCAGCTCCTCAACATCCACGACCCGGATGTCGACGAGGAACGTTACATGCAGGTCATCCGCTACAAGACGGCGAAACTGTTCGAAGCCTCGGCGCGGCTGGCAGCGATCCTCGCCGACCGATCCGAAGACGAGCAGGAGTTCTGGGCCGAGTTCGGACGGCGCATCGGCACGGCCTTCCAACTGGTCGACGACGTGCTCGACTATTCGGGTGTGACGGCAGCGATCGGCAAGAACGTCGGCGACGACCTGCGCGAAGGCAAGCCGACGTTGCCGCTGATCTATCTGCTGAAGCGCGGCAATCCGGCGCAGCAGTCGATGGTCCGCGACACCGTGATCGACAGTTCGCATGCCGATCTGGCCGGCATCCAGGCCGCGATCGGCGCCAGCGGAGCGCTCGAGTACACGCGCGCGCTGGCCGAACGCGAAGCGGCCGCGGCGCGGGCCGTCGCCGAACGGCTGCCGGATTCGGCATACAAACGATCTCTGCTAGAATTATGTTCGTTTGCGATTCACCGCGAGTTCTGACGAACACCGGAAAGTGGCACTGTCTTCAGTGCGTCTGGCGCGGCATTCGAGAGCAACCGACAACGATCAGCAGTTGCCGTGCCGTCCGATGGTTCGACGGACACGGTCCAGCGGGGTGTAGCTTAGCCTGGTAGAGCGCTACGTTCGGGACGTAGAGGCCGGAGGTTCGAATCCTCTCACCCCGACCAGTT
>CAZZWS010000086.1:0-15756 GCA_964657795.1 Beijerinckiaceae bacterium | reverse complement strand
CTTCGCGTGCAGCCCTTCGCGGAGCCCGACGAGCTTGCGCAGGTGCTCGTTCTCGGCCTCCAGGCTGGCCGCGCGCAACGCGGTCTGCGCGAGGATGTTCTTCTCGTGCGCGAGGCGCGCATTGTCGGCTTCGAGCCGGTCGAGCGCCTGGAAATAACCGAAGAAGCTGCCGGCCCATTGCGTCGGCGCGAGGACGCCGCGCTGCACCGGATAGAGCGCGGTCCCGAGGCCGTTGCGCAGGTAGCGCAGCGCATCGAAGCGCGTGTCGAAGACCAGCAGCGTCAACGCGAGCACCGAGAAGAAGAACAGGCGCGCGAAGGCCGAGGGACCTTGCTTGAAAAGAGGTGCGTCCATCGCTCAGCCGACGCTGCGAACGAGGCGTGCAACGATCCGGAGAGTGGGTCGGGCACGCCGTCCCACGGTCACGACCGACCCCTACTCGTGGGTGAAGATGCTACCGAGCTTGTCCATGCGTTCGAGGGCCATGCCGCAGCCTCGCACGACGCACGTCAGCGGCTCTTCGGCCACGACCACCGGCAGGCCGGTCTCCTCCATCAGCAGGCGGTCGAGGTCGCGCAGCAGCGCGCCGCCACCGGTCAGCACCATGCCGTTGTCGGCGATGTCGGCGCCGAGCTCGGGCGGCGTCTGCTCCAACGCGCTCTTGACCGCCGACACGATGTTGTTGATCGGGTCGGTGAGGGCTTCGAGGATTTCATTGGACGAGATCGTGAACGAGCGCGGCACGCCTTCGGACAGGTTGCGACCCTTGACTTCCATCTCCTTGACCTCGGAGCCGGGGAAGGCCGAACCGATCTGCTTCTTGATGGCCTCGGCGGTCTGCTCGCCGATCAACATGCCGTAGTTGCGGCGGATGTAGTTGATGATGGCTTCGTCGAACTTGTCGCCGCCGACGCGGACGCTGCCCTTGTAGACCATGCCGCCGAGCGAGATGACGCCGACCTCGGTCGTGCCGCCGCCGATGTCGACGACCATCGAGCCGGTGGCTTCCGACACCGGCAGCCCGGCGCCGATGGCAGCGGCCATCGGCTCCTCGATCAGATAGACGTTGGACGCGCCGGCGCCGAGCGCCGCGTCGCGGATGGCGCGCTTCTCGACCTGCGTCGAGCCGCACGGCACGCAGATGATGATGCGTGGCGACGGCGAGAACAACCGCGACTCGTGGACCATCTTGATGAACTGCTTGATCATCTGCTCGGTCACGACGAAGTCGGCGATGACGCCGTCCTTCATCGGACGGATGGCCTCGATGTTGCCCGGCACCTTGCCGAGCATCGCCTTGGCTTCCTTGCCGACGGCCTGGATGGCCTTCTTGCCGTTGGGGCCGCCTTCCTGGCGGATGGCGACGACCGAGGGTTCGTCGAGGACGATGCCCTTGCCGCGCACGTAGATGAGGGTGTTTGCCGTGCCGAGGTCGATCGCGAGATCGGTCGACAGGTAGCTGCGAAGAAATCCGAACATGGCGTGTCCTGCTGCCAGCTGTCGCGGCACGTCGGGGATCGGTCGATCCGTGACGGTGCGAACGACGCGGCGAAGTCATTCTGGGCTGACCCCGAGCAGCCAACGCTCCGCGCGGCAAGCGCGTCCATGAAGCGGTTGGTGGAGTCTCGGGGGATGGTCTCGGCGGGGAGTGGAGCGAGCGACACGCAGCGGAAACGCCCTGCAGTCCGCAACGTCTCCGACACCCCGAATCGACCGCGGATAATACCCTATAATCGCCTTGAATCAGGCCGATAGACGCGCCATTTCGAGCATTGCGTGATGGTTCCCCCGCGGTCCGCCCGCGCACCCGACCTGCGCGCACCCTCACTCTCGAATCTTTACATGGCCACCTTCACCGACGCGGACGTCACGCGTCTCGCCCGCCTTGCCCGCATCGCGCTGACCCCCGAAGAAACCGCGGCCACCGCGACCCAGCTGGCCGGTGTCTTCGCGCTGATCGAGACCATGCAGGCCGTCGACACCCGCGACGTGGAACCGCTGACGACGCCGCTCGCGGCGCTCGGCGCGTTCCCGCTGCGGCTGCGCGACGACGTCGTGACCGACGACGATCGCCGCGAATCCTTCCAGCGGCCCGCGCCGAGCGTCGAGGACGGCCTCTATCTCGTTCCCAAGGTCATCGAGTAAATGCACCATCTGACGGTCCGCGAGTTGTCGCTCGCCTTGCAGAAGCGCGAAACGTCGAGCGTCGAGCTGACCCGGCTCTACCTCGATCGCATGGCCGCGCAGCGCGGTCTGAACGCCTTCATCGACATCGATCCCGAGGTCTCTCTGGCGCAGGCCCGCGCCGCGGACGCGCGACTCGCATCGGGGCACGAAGCGTCTCCGCTGGTCGGCATCCCGATCGCGCACAAGGACATCTTCGCGACCCGCGACTTCCGCTCCACCGCCGGCTCGCGGATGCTGGAGCACTACACGAGTCCGTTCGATGCGACCGTGGTCGAGCGGCTCGCTGCGGCCGGCATGGTCACGCTCGGCAAGGCCAACTGCGACGAGTTCGCGATGGGCTCGTCGAACGAGCACTCGTACTTCGGCGCCGTCCACAACCCGTGGGATGTGGCCGCGGTGCCGGGCGGCACGTCGGGCGGGTCGGCGGCCATCGTCGCGGCGCGGCTCGCGCCGGCCGCGACCGGCACCGATACCGGCGGCTCCATCCGCCAGCCGGCCGCGTTCTGCGGCGTGACCGGCATCAAGCCCACCTATGGCCGCGTGTCCCGCTGGGGAATGATCGCGTACGCGTCGAGCCTCGACCAGGGTGGCCCGCTCGCGAAGACGGCCGACGACTGCGCGCTGCTGCTCAATCACATGGCCGGCTTCGATACCAAGGATTCGACGAGCGTCGAGCGGCCGGCCGAGGACTTCACGCGCGAGCTCGCCGAGCTTCCGCTCAAGGGGCTGCGCATCGGACTGCCGAAGGAATTTTTCGGTCAGGGCACGTCGCCCGATGTCGAGACCGCGGTCCGCGCCGCGCTCGCGGAGTTCGAGAAGCTCGGCGCGACGCTGGTCGACCTGTCGCTGCCGCGCACCGAGCTGTCGATCCCGGCCTATTACGTGATCGCCCCGGCCGAGGCCTCGTCGAATCTCAGCCGCTTCGACGGCGTGCGCTACGGGCATCGCGCCGCCGATTACGCGGGTCTCGAGACGATGTACGAACGGACACGCGCCGAAGGCTTCGGCTGGGAGGTCAAGCGGCGCATCCTGATCGGCACCTACGTGCTGTCGCACGGCTACTACGACGCGTACTACCTGCAGGCGCAGAAGCTCAGGCGCCTGATCGCCGACGACTTTCGGCACGCGTTCGACGGCACCGACGGCAGCCCGCGCTGCGACGTCATCATGGCGCCGGTCGCACCGACCGTGGCGTGGGACATCGGCGCCAAGTCCGACGATCCCGTGGCCGAGTACCTCGCCGACATCTTCACGCTGTCGGTGAGTCTCGCAGGGCTGCCGGGCATGTCGGTGCCGTGCGGCTTCGGGGACCAGGGCCGGCCAGTGGGATTGCAGATCATCGGCAACTACTTCGACGAAGCCCGCATGCTGGCCATCGCGCACCGCTTCCAGCAGGCGACCGACTGGCATGTGCGGATGCCCGCGACGGCGTGAGGGGCCACGCGCGCACGCTCGCGACGTTCGCTTTGCTGATGGCCGGCTGCGCAACCCGTCCCACGCCCATCGCCTATCACCCGATCACGATCGACGCGCATTGCGCGCAGCGCGAGGACGACGGCTTTCGCGAGGACGCGCGGCTGGTCGTCGACGACAACCGCGTCAGGGCGCTCGACTGGCAACTGTGGGTCGGGCAGCGCGGCAGCTGCCACTTCGTGCTGGCGGACTTCAGACAGACGCGCGAGAAGCCGCAGGTCGAATTGACTGCGCGCAATGGCGACGGCTGCAAGCTCTACGTGTGGCAGGAGCCGGGCCATCTGACGCTCGCCCACACGGACTGCGAAGCGCGCTGCACGGCCGGCATCTACGACGAGGCATGGCCGGCGCTGCTCGACGAACGCTCCGGTCAGTGCGCGGCGATTCGTTGACTTGTCAACCAATCATCGTCGGGCCGGTTCGTTGACTTCGCAACCAATCGCTCGGTGAGCGCATGATCCTCTCGACCTGGCTCGCGTTCTTCGTCGCCGCCTGGCTTATCAGCCTGTCGCCGGGCGTCGGTGCGATCTCGTGCATGAGCAACGGGATGCGCTTCGGCTTCCGGCGTTCGATCCCGAACATCCTCGGCCTGCAGGCCGGCGCGACGGGCCTGATCGTGATCGTGGCCGCCGGACTCGGCGCGCTGCTCGCAACCAGCGCGCTGGCGTTCTCGGCCATCAAATGGTTCGGCGTGGCGTATCTGCTGTGGCTCGGCATCGGCCAATGGCGGGCCGAGGCACGACCTGTGGAGCTCGACGCGACGGCTGAACTATCCGCATGGCACATGTTCGTCCGCGCGATGCTGATCAACCTCGGCAACCCGAAGGGCATCGTCTTCATGCTCGCGGTGTTGCCGCAGTTCATCGACCCGCACGCGCCGCAATGGCCGCAATACGCGATCTGCGCGGCGACGCTGTTCTTCACCGACGCGGTCGTGATGAGCGGCTACACGTTGCTGGCATCGCGCGTGCTGAAGTCGCTGCGCGAGCCGCGGCATATCCGCTGGTTGAACCGGACGTTCGGGTCGTTGTTCGTCGGCGCGGCGTTATTGCTGGCGACGTTTCGACGGGCCGCCTGACGCAGCGTCGATTACGCCCAGGTTTGCGCAATCCCGACTGAGCTCTATCAAGGGCGAGACGCGTCCGTATCCCATGTGATACAGTTGTCCAGGTGATCGAAGTTCGCCATACGCCCGAATACGAGAAATGGTTCGCGTCGTTGCGCGACCGCCTGGCGCGTTCGCTGGTCGACATACGCATTCGCCGCATCTCGCTTGGCAACTCTGGTCAGGTTGCGCCACCGCTACATCCTCTTGCTCGGAGGCGGCGACAAGTCCACTCAGGTCAGCGATATCAAGAAAGCCAAGGCGCCAGCGCGCTCGCATTCGGATCAGTGGAGTCATCGATGACCAAGACAAGCACCCGCATTTGGGATCCTGCTGAGCATCTTCACTCCGATGAAGACATGGCCGCCTATTTGGAAGCCGCGTTGGAAGAAGGTGACGCCGCGCTGTTCGCGGCCGCGCTGGGAGACATCGCGCGCGCGAAAGGCATGTCCCAACTCGCACGCGAAACCGGGCTCGGACGCGAGAGCTTGTACAAGGCTCTGTCACCGTCTGGAAATCCGGAGTTCGCAACGATTCTCCGAGTCATCGGCGCTCTTGGTTTGCAGTTGCATGCGGCACCCGCAGGCGTGAAAGGCACCGAATGACACCGATCGATGCGAAGACCCTGGCTGCCGCCGCCGAGCTGGGCGTGCGGCTGGAAATCATGAACGGCCTGCCAATCTGGGAAGCACAGCCACTCTATCGGCATCAGAAGGCCGTCGAACGCATCGCATCATCCATTCGCAAGACAGACGGCGAGTCGTCGTGCGTCTGCGTGCACGTTCTCGATGTATATGTGCAGTTTGCCGCCGGCCTGAAGCGGCCGGACATCTCGATCTTCTGTCGCGAACCGACGGAGGCGGAACAGGACGCCGCCCTGGTCATGATTCCGGAAGCGGTCGTCGAAGTCGTCAGCAAGGGCTTCGAGGCCAAGGACCTGGAACTCGCGCCGTCGTTCTATCTGTCGCAGGGGGTCAAGGACGTGCTGGTGTTCGATCCTTCGACTTTGCTGGTCCTGCAGGTGACCGCTCGAGGCGCCAGGCGTCACACATCGCCCGTCCATCTCACCCTCGCATGCGGCTGCGCGCTCGATCTTTGACAATCGCCGCGACCCGTCGCAACACGAGTCGTATCGCGGTGCCGCCTCAACGAATTCATCGGGCAACGATGCCCGAACACGACCATGCATGACACTCGCTGGGAAGTCGTCATCGGCCTCGAGACGCACACGCAGCTCTCGACGCATTCCAAGATCTTCAGCGGTGCGTCGACCGCTTTCGGCGCAGCGCCGAACGTGCATACCGCGCCGGTCGATCTCGCGTTGCCCGGCGCCCTGCCGGTGCTCAACCGCCACGCCGTCGAATGCGCGATCCGCTTCGGGCTGGCGATCGGCGCCACGGTCGCGCCGATGTCGGTCTTCGCGCGGAAGAACTACTTCTACCCGGACCTGCCGAAGGGCTACCAGATCAGCCAGTTCGCGATTCCCGTCGTGCAGGGCGGCGCCGTCACGTTCGTGTACGAGCAGGCCGGCAAGGCCGTCGTCCGGACCGTCAACCTGACGCGGGCCCATCTCGAAGAAGACGCCGGCAAGTCGCTGCACGAGGACTTCGTCGGCCTGCACGGCGAGAAGAGCAGCGGCATCGATCTCAACCGCGCCGGCACGCCGCTGCTCGAGATCGTCTCGGAACCCGAGATGCGCTCGTCGGCCGAGGCGGTGGCCTATGCCAAGTCGCTGCACGCGCTCGTGATGTGGCTGGGCATCTGCGACGGCAACATGCAGGAGGGCTCGTTCCGCTGCGACGCCAACGTGTCGGTGCGACCTGTCGGGCAGATTACGTTCGGCACGCGTTGCGAGATCAAGAACCTCAACTCGTTCCGCTTCATGCAGCAAGCGATCGACTACGAGGTCGAGCGGCAGATCGCGTTGATCGAGGACGGCGGGACGGTGATCCAGCAGACGCGGCTCTACGACCCCGATCGCAACGAGACGCGCGCGATGCGGACCAAGGAAGACGCCGACGACTACCGCTACTTCCCGGACCCCGACCTGCCGCCGCTGATGATCGCGCGCGAGTGGATCGAGCGCGTGAAAGCGACGATGCCCGAGTTGCCGACGGCGATGCGCGAACGCTGGATCGCGGACTACGGGCTGTCGGCGTACGACGCGCAGACGCTGAGTACGTCGAACGACACGGCACGCTATTTCGAGGATGTCGTGACGATGCTGGGCAAGGAACAGGCGAAACAGGCGGCCAACTGGATCATGGGCGACCTGTCGGCGGCCATCAACGATCGGGGCGGCGACTGGTCGAAACCACCGGTCGGCCCTCCGACCCTCGCCGCGATGATCAAGCGTATCGCGGACGGCAAGATCAGCGTGAAGCAGGGCAAAGCGCTGTTCGCTGAAGTCGTCCCGTACGGCTGGGACCCGATCAAGGCGAAAGAGATGGAGTTGGACTCGTTGGAGAAGCAGCTCGCGTTTCTCGATGACACGATCGCTTCGCGCGGCCTGGAACAGATCTCCGACAGCGGCGCGCTCGAAGCCGCCATCGACGACATCCTCGCGAAGAGTCCCTCACAACTGGCCGACTATCGCGCCGGCAAGGAGAAGCTGTTCGGCTATTTCGTGGGTCAGGCGATGAAGACGACCGGCGGCAAGGCCAATCCACAGCAGCTCAACGAACTGCTGAGGAAGAAACTCGCCGGCTGATCGACTTCGTCCCGGAGGTCACGACGTCTCGCCTTGCTTTCGCGTCGTCGCCTTGCTTCTGCTGAGTCGCCTTGCTTCGCCACCCTCGCGTTACTTCTTCGCCGTGTCCGTCAATTCCCTGAAGCGCTTCAGGTCGTCGTCGTAGCGCTGGTTGACGCGACCGACGTCGGCCTGGCGCGCCTTGATCGAGGCCTGCTCGTCGTCGATCAGGGCCTGATTGTCTTCGAGCTTGCGCTTGAAGAGCGGCGGCATCGGCTTGCCCGCGTAGGCCTGTGCTTCCTGCTCGAGAACCTTCTTCTCCTTCTCCAGGTCGGAGAGCCGCTCCTGCGACGTCCTGATGCTGGCGTCGGCGTCGGCGAGCGATCGCTTGCGTGCCGCCTCGATCTGGTCGGTCGTCTGGTACGACGCGAGCAATGCCGTGTCGCGGCGACGCTTCTCGCGCGCCGCTTCGTCGGCCGCGCGCCTGGCCCGGTCGTCCGCGTCCTTCTGCCGCTGCTGGTCCGCGGTCAGCGGCGGCGCGATCTCGCGCTTGACGATGCCGCTCGGCCCGAGCTCGCGCATCACGCCGGCGCAATCGGGAATGGGCCGGTCGGACGTCTGCGTCTTGCCGCTGTGGTCGCGGCAGCTATAGATGCTGGCCTGCGCGGCGGCTTGCGATGTCGCGATCGTCAGCAACGCGCCGACGATCGATGTCCTGAACGCAGCGCCGTTCATGCGGCGACCCCGGTCGGTGCGCCAGCGCCGTAGCGCGATCGATAGGCCGCCACCGCATCGGCATGCGCCGCGAGCGCACCGGCGGTCCGCCCGGCGAACCAGCCCATCAGATCGTCGAGGTTGGCGATGGCGAACACCGGGATGCCGTAGTCGGCCTCGAAGGTCTGCACCGCCGAGGCGGTCGATCCGCTGTCGTCCTTGCGTTCCATGCGGTCCATCGCGATGACGACCGCGACCGGCGTGGCGCCGGCCGCGCGGATGATATCGACCGATTCGCGCTTGGACGCGCCGTCGGTCAGCACGTCGTCGATGATGACCACGCGACCCGCGAGCCTGGCGCCGACCAGCAAGCCGGCATCGCCGTGAGTCTTGGCTTCCTTGCGGTTGTAGGCGAAGCCGATGTCGCGCCCGCCTTCGTCGACGGGCATCGCGGCCAGGGCCATCGCGGTGGCCGCGGCGAGCGTGATGCCCTTGTAGGCCGGCCCGAACAGCATGTCGAAGCTCAGGCCCCGTTCGCGCTCGGCCGCAACCAGGGCCTTCGCATAGAATCGGCCGAGCGCACCGACCGACGCACCGCTGTCGAAGCGGCCCGTGTTGAAGAAGTACGGCGACTGCCGTCCGGCCTTGGTGGTGAACTCACCGAACGCGAGCGCGCCACCCGCGAGCGCGAAGTCGATGAACTGGCTGCGATGGTTGCTGGAGTCGGTCATGTGTTTATGTGCATGGTCGCGAAGCGTCGATGGACGTCCGTGTCTTGTGCAACGCTAGATCCCGACGACAGGACATGGCACCCGCGACGCCACGCCGTCGAATGACGCGAAGCGTCACGTCGATGCGCGCAGATTAACGCGCCCTGCGCCAACCAAGCCGACACGATACCTTTGAACACCGACATCGATGGGAACGCACCATCCACCACGCTCGCCCTCGCCGGTGGCCCGGCACCGACTCCCACGGATGAACGCGCCTTTCATCGAATTATCTCGCTGAATCTCAACGGCATCCGATCGGCGTCGCGCAAAGGCGTCTTCACGTGGCTCGCCGAGCAGGACGCCGACGTGATCTGCGTCCAGGAACTGAAGGCGCAGGAGCCCGACATGACCGCCGATCTGCTGGCGAGTGTCACGCACACCGGCTGGTTTCATTACGCCGAAAAGAAGGGCTATAGCGGCGCCGGCCTCTACGCCCGCGTACCGCCGGCCAGCACGCAGGTCGGCTTTCGCTCACGGGAGTTCGACGCCGAGGGTCGCTACGTGCGGGCGGACTTCGATCGGATGTCGCGCGACGGCGTGGCCGACAAGCTGTCGGTCATCAGCCTCTACATGCCGTCGGGATCGAGCTCGCCGGAACGGCAGGAAGCCAAGTTCCGTTTCCTCGATGAATTCATGCCGCACCTGGCGGCATTGAAGCGCGAAAGCGAAGAGACCGGTCGCGAGTTCGTGATCTGCGGCGACTGGAACATCGCGCATCGCGAGATCGACCTGAAGAACTGGCGCAGCAACCGGACCCATTCCGGCTTCCTGCCCGAAGAACGCGCATGGCTGTCGCGCGTATTCGACGAACTCGGCTGGGTCGACGTCTATCGACGGCTGCATCCCGAGACGACCGGCGAGAGCTACACGTGGTGGAGCAACCGCGGCCAGGCCTGGGCGAACAACGTCGGATGGCGTATCGACTACCAGATCGCGACGCCCGGCCTCGCGGCGCGCGCGAGGCGGGCGAGCGTCTGGAAGGAAACGCGCTTTTCCGACCATGCGCCGCTGACGATCGACTACGACAGCGCCCGGCGTTGAAATGGGCGCGCCGCTCTGCGTGATGTCGTCCCGGCGAAGGCCGGGACCCAATTTGGTTGACAAAGCAACGATTGCACGTCCCTAACCAAAAAAACCCCTCTGACATCGCGCGCCCGAGGACCGGCGCAGGCGCCTTACGCCCCCGGCGCCTTCGGCGGCGCGTTCTTCACGTACTGGTCGAACCAGCGCAGCATCTCCTGGATCTGCTGCTCCTGCGACTCCATCGCCGAGTACCAGTGCGGCTCGTTGGGCAGCATCACCAGGCGTGCGGTGCCCCCGTTGCCGCGGATGGCTTCGTAGAGCTTCGTCGCCTGCAGCGGCGTGGTGCCGGGATTGGCATCCTCCGCACCGTGGATGATCAGCACGGGCAGCTTGATCTTGTCGGCCACGAAGAACGGCGACACCTTCGCGTAGACGTCCGGCGCCTCCCAGACCGAGCGACGCTCGCTCTGGAAACCGAACGGCGTCAGCGTCTTGTTGTACGAGCCGCTGGTCGCGACGCCGGCGCGGAACAGGTCGGAGTGCGCCAGCAGGTTGACCGTCATCAGGGCGCCGTGGCTGTAGCCCGTCACGCCGATCCGGTCCGGGTCGGCCACGCCGAGACGGACCGCCTCGTCCACCGCGGCTTTCGCGTCGGCGACGAGCTGTTCGAGGTAGGTGTCGTACGCCTTCCTGGGGTCGCCGATGACGGGGAACGAAGCGCGGTCGATGATGGCGTAGCCGGCGAGCAGCAGAAGCTGGTACTGCCGCAGGCGCGTGAAGGTGGCCTGCGATCCGGAGACCTGACCGGCCTTGGACGCGTCGGCGAAATCGAGCGGATAGGCGTAGAGGATCGTCGGCACGCGCGTGCCTTCCACGTAGCCGGGCGGCGTGTAGAGCGTGAACGACAGGTCGACGCCGTCGGCGCGCTTGTACGTCACGAGTCGCTTCCTGATGGCCCGCACCGCCGGCGTCGGATCGGGAAAGTGGGTGACGGCGACACGCGTCGAAGCGAACGTCGCCTCGCCCGCGGGCCCATCGATCGGGGCCGCGGAGTCTCCGAGACTGCGCAGCAACGCATTGGGCGGCGTCGTGGCGGACTGGTGCCAGGTCAGGAATCGACGCTCGTCGTCGTCGGTGAACGCCAGGAAGCGTTCGAACGAATCCGCATCGCTGCGAAACAGTCGCACCGATTTACGCGTCTTCAGATCGAGCTTGTCGAGGAACGGACGATCGCCTGCGGGCGAGGCGCCGGTACCCGACAGATACAGGGCGTCGCCCTGCATTCGGACCAGGTACCGGCCGTCGGCCTGCTGCCGAAACACCGGCTTGCCCGGGTCCGCGTACTTTTCGTCGCTCGACAGATCCCACAGCACGGGCGGCGCCGACTGCGGGTGATCGACGTCCACGACGAACGTGCGATGCCAGTGACGGTTCTCGTCGTCCTCCTCCATCAACGCGGTGTCGGCGCGCTCCGTCCACAGGAAGCCCGTGAAGCGCTGCTCGGTCCGCGCCACCTCGACCGGCGGCGCGTCGAACGGCGCCTTCTGCAGGAAGACCTTGTCGCGTCGCGGGACCTTGACCTTCCAGTCGCCGCCGTCCAGGGCCTCGGCCCAGACCAGGGTCGCCGGCTCGTCGGCGCGCCACGCGAACTCGCGCGGCCCGGTCGGCACGCCCGCGACCGGCACCCGGTCGGTCAGCGGAATGGAGGCGATCTTCGCGATCTCCGCAGGGCGCTTGCCGAGATCCCAGACCTCGATCTCGCGCGGGAAACGCTCGTGCGTGGTGACGTAGGAATACGGCTTGTGGATCGTCGCGACCAGCACGTGCCGGCTGTCGGGCGCGGAGACCACCAGTTCGTGATTGGCGGGCTTGCCGAGGCGCGTGACGGCGAGCGTCGTCGCATCGACGAGCGCGATCTGCGACGCTGCGTAGTAGTCGAAGAGATCCTCGTCGTGCTTGTTCTTGAGCGTGTCGCGGTTCTCGTAGGTGCTGCTCTCACCGGTGCTGCCGCCCGTGTCCTGGATGCTCGGACCGGCCGCGACCGCGGGTTCCGCCGGGGGTGCGCCGAGGTGGTCGGGCACGGCCTTGACCAGCAGCGCCTTGTGGTCGGGCATCCACTGCAGCGCGTCGTCGAGCATCGGGTTGAGGCTGACCCCCGGCACTTTGCGCAGCGCGCCGGTGGCGGCGTCGCCGATCCACAGTTCGACCGCGTCGTGCGCCGAGTTGGCGAATGCGAAGCGCTTGCCGTCGGCCGCCCAGAACGGCCGACCGGGGCAGGCATCCGCCGGCAGGCGCACCGGGACGCTGGCGCCGCCCGGCAGCGCGACGAGTTCGAACGACGTCGCGCAGGGGGTGATGCCGTAGCCACCGGGCGTGTCGTGCTTGCTGTGATTGGCGATCTCGATACGCGAGCCGGCCAGTTTCAGGATCGGCGTGGCGACCCGCGCCATCGGCGGGAATTCGCGCCAGGACACCAGCAGCATCGACGCCCGCGTCGGGCTCACGAAAGGCACGGGCGCCGGCGGCGCGTGCAGGACGTCGAGGATGAACTTCGGAGGTTGGTCGTAGCCGGACGATGGCGCGGACGGTGGCGGGGCCACCGGCGTGCCTGCCGCGACAGCCGGGTATGCGGCGATGGTGAGCGCCAGGGCGAACACCCCTGCGAGCAGGGGCACGATGCCCCTGGGATTGGCGATCTGCATGAAGTCGATTTTCCTGTCCTGGGCTGGCGCTCGCGCGAAGAAGGCGGCTTCGCGACGGCCGGCGGCGGTTATCCGATTTCGCGTCGGGTCCCGTGTCCACGATCACCCTCCGCGCGAGCCATGATGATGCCGCAATCGGGCATCCTGACGTGCGGCGGGGCACGCGCCATCGATACGAGGGAGATGTCCAGCGTCCGGTGCCGCCGCTTATCGACTACCGTGTAAGACCGCTGCGCGACTTGATGGCACGCGCGGCTTCCGGCTCCGGCCGCCAGGCGCTACTCTCCGCGCCGCGGTCACAGTCGCTTTCGCTATGAATCGCGCGCCGGCCGCCGTCACCGCTTCATTTCGATACGCCCCGCTCCCATGCCACTGCCCGCGCCCGCCACGCCGCCCGTCCGCATCGCCACCGTCCTCGGCTATGTCGCGCTGGTGCCGTTCGTCGTCGGCGCGCTGCTGGTCTGGACGATCGATGCGGACCTGCGGCCCGGTGCGTCGCTCGCGTTGTCCACCTATGCGGCCGTCGTCGTGTCGTTCATCGGGGCGATCCACTGGGGACTGGGCTTCCGGCAGGAGCATCCGGCGACGAGCCTGTTCGTCTGGGGCGTCGTGCCGTCGATCGTCGCGTGGGTCGCGGTCCTCGTGCCGTTCCGCAGCGGCCTCGTGATGCAGGCGCTGATGCTGGCCGTCTGCTACCTCGTCGATCGCCGCGTCTACACCCGCGAAGGCGTCGCCGCGTGGCTGCCCCTGAGACGAGGCCTGACGATCCCGGCGGCCCTGTGCTGCCTCGTCGGCGCGTTCGGCAGTTGAGTCCGCCGCTTCCCGAAGGCACACCACTCTCCGCAATCGACTGGCGCACGGCACGGCAGGCGATCGTCCTCGTCGCCGCCGTGCAGTTCTTCGTCGTCCTCGAGGGGTCCATGTTGCTGCCGCTCGGTCCGGAGCTCTCGGCGAGCCTGCGCTTTCCGGCGCACGAACTCGGCTACCTCAGCAGCGTCTTCCTCTTCGCGGCGGCGATCGCGGGACTCGCGGGCGCCCTGATCGTGGATCGCTTCGACCGCCGCGTCGCGCTCGCGACGACGCTGGCCGGACTCGCGATCTCGACCGGCCTCGCCGCGCTGGCGACGTCGCTCGACGACCTGATGGTGTGCCGGTTGCTGGCCGGCCTCTGCGGAGGACCGGCCGCGGCGATCGGTCTCGCGATCGTCGGCGACACCACCGCGTCGGCCGCGCGCGCTCGCGCCATGGGCGTCGTCGCGGCGGGGTCGAGCTTCGCGCTGATCATGGGCGTGCCGCTCGCGCTGACCACGGCCAACCTCGTCGGCTGGCGCGCGATGATGGTCGCCGCGGCGGCGTTCGGCCTCGTGCTGGCGGTCTTCGCGGTGATCAACCTGCCGACCGGCCTCGGCCAGCGACGACGCCACAACTTTGGCCAGGTGATGAGCGAGTTCGCAGGGATGCTGCGCTTGCCGAGCACGTTGATCCTGCTTGCGATGACCGCGTTGACGTTCTCGTCCACGCACGTGATGGCCGCCAACCTCGCGACCTTCATCGTCCACAACCTGGGCTACGACGAGAGCGAGCTCAAATACATCTGGATGGTGGGCGGCGTCGTCGGCCTCTGTTCGTCGCAGGCCAACGCATTCCTCGCGAGCCGGGTCGGCGCCATCCGCATGTTCTGGTGGATGAGTGCCTTCGCCGTCGTCGTGTTCTGGCTGTTCTTCGTGAAGCTGCCGGTCACGCTGCCGGCCATGCTGCTGTTCGGCGCCTTCCTCGTCTCGGTCAACGGCCGCATCGTGCTCGTGCAGACGATCAGCTCGCTCGTCTCGCGGGGGGAAACGCGTGGCCGCTTCATGTCGCTCGCCGGCGCGGTCAACCAGGGCGCGTCGGGCCTGATGCTGATCGCGTCGAGCCAGATGCTGGGCTCGACGTCGCGCGGCGCGTTGACGCGGATGCCGGTGCTGGGCTGGTTCGGCATCGTGGCGATCGTGGTCAGCGCGTTGCTCGCGTGGGCCCTGCGACGTCAGCTCACGGTGCTCCAGAACAACGACGGTCCGCGTCAGCCGTCGAGGTTCTCGTGATGCGCGGCGCTGCCCTGTTTCCAGTAAGCCGCCGCGCGGATGGCGTGACGATCGTGGCCCTTGTCGTCGACCAGGATGCGCCGCAGCGAGGCCATCGCCGTCGCTTCGCCGGCACACCACGCGTAGCCGTCGCCGGCCGGCAACGACCGTTCGCGGACCGCCGCGATCAGCGCGGGGAGCGTGTCGAACCAACGGGCGGTCACGTCGGCGCTGCTCGCGAAGACGCGACGATCGGCCGCGTCGCCTACTGCCGCGAAGACCAGCGCGGTCGCGCTCGCGGGCAGTTCCTCGAGGCGACGTGCGATCGCCGGCAGGCCCGTCTCGTCGGCGATCAGCAGATGCCAGTCGTAGTCGGTCGGCACGATCAGCGAACCCTTCGGCCCGCCGATCGTCGCGCTCTGGCCGATTTTGGCCTGCGCCGCCCAGTCGGAGACGGGGCCGTCACCGTGCAGCGCGAACTCGATCGTCAGCTCGCGCGCCGCACGATCGAAGCGACGCGGCGTGTAGTCGCGCATCGTCGGCGGGGCGGTGTCCGCGTCGAGGATGAACTTGACGTGGTCGTCGAACGACGCGCTGACGAAGTCGGCGAGCGAGTCGTCGCGGAACGTGATGCTGCGGAAGTGTGGCGTGATGGTCTCGACGCGAACGACCGTGACCGGGCGACGCTTGAGTTCGTGGCGTACGCGCTGGACGCGGCTGGCGGTGACGGTCGTCGATTGCAATGACATGGCGTGATTCCCGAACATGATTGATAATGTCATCCATCATGAGAAACAAAGTGGACATTGTCAACCAGTCGTCCAGTGCGTCGGAAGACGACGTGCTGGAACTCGTGCACGCTGTGATGCACGACTACCGCTCGCTGCAGTACCGCATCCTGCGCGACGGTCCTCACGACATCACGCACATGGACGCGAAGGTGCTCGGCTTCTTCGCACGTCGTCCGGGCGCGACGCAGCGCGATCTGGTCGAGCACAGCGGTCGTGACAAGGCGCAACTGGCACGGCTC
>CAZZWS010000085.1:0-15802 GCA_964657795.1 Beijerinckiaceae bacterium | reverse complement strand
GAAGCGCGCGCTCGCGTTCGACAGCTGGCCGGCATCGCCGACCTGGCCGCCCGACTCGGCATAGAACGGCGTGCTGTCGAGGACGATGACGGCCTCTTCGCCTTCGCGCACCGAAGGCACCGAGGTGCCGGCCACGTAGATCGCACCGATCGTGCCCTTGCCGTGCGCGTCGTCGTAGCCGGTGAACGTGGTCTTGTCGCCGCTGTAGTCGAGGTTGCCGGCGGCCTTGAACTTGCCCGCCGCGCGCGCCTGCGTGCGCTGCACGTCCATCGCGGCCTCGAAGCCCGCCATGTCGACCTCGACGCCGCGCTCGCGACAGATGTCGGCCGTGAGGTCGAACGGAAAGCCGTAGGTGTCGTAGAGCGTGAAGGCGACCTTGCCGGCGAGCGTGCCTCCGTTTCCTGCGGCCACCAACTCGCCTTCGAGAATCTTCATCCCGTTCTCTAGCGTCTCGCCGAAGCGTTCCTCTTCCTGCTTCAGCGAGCTCGCGATGCGCGCGCCCTGTTCGACGAGTTCGGGGTACGCCGCGCCCATCTCCTTCGCGAGGTCCGCCACGAGCGCGTGGAAGAACGGCTTCGTCTGTCCGAGCTTGTAGCCGTGCCGCAGCGCGCGTCGCACGATGCGGCGGAGCACGTAGCCGCGACCTTCGTTGCTCGGGATCACGCCGTCGGCGATCAGGAACGAGCACGCGCGGATGTGATCGGCGATGACCTTCAGCGAGTTGTCGGCGAGGTCCGTCGTGCCGGTCTCGCGCGCGGCCGCGGCGATCAGCGACTGGAAGAGATCGATGTCGTAATTGCTGTGGACATGCTGCAGCACCGCCGACAGCCGCTCGAGGCCCATGCCGGTGTCCACCGACGGCTTCGGCAACTTGTGCATCGTGCCGGCTTCGTCGCGATTGAACTGCATGAACACGAGGTTCCAGATCTCGATGTAGCGGTCGCCGTCGGCCTCGGGCGATCCGGGCGGACCGCCCCACACGTCGGGACCGTGGTCGTAGAAGATCTCGCTGCACGGACCGCACGGACCGGTGTCGCCCATCGTCCAGAAGTTGTCGCTGTCGAAGGCCTTGCCGCCCGGCTTGTCGCCGATGCGGATGACGCGCTCGGCCGGCACGCCGATCTCCTTCGTCCACAGTTCGAAGGCCTCGTCGTCGTCGATGTAGACCGTGGTCCACAGCTTGTCGGTCGGCAGGCCGTAGACCTCCGTGATCAGCTTCCACGCGAAGCGGATCGCGTCGCGCTTGAAGTAGTCGCCGAAGCTGAAGTTGCCCAGCATCTCGAAGAACGTGTGATGCCGCGCGGTGTAGCCGACGTTCTCGAGATCGTTGTGCTTGCCGCCGGCGCGCACGCATTTCTGCGACGTGGTGGCGCGCACGTAAGGCCGCTGGTCGATCCCGGTGAAGACGTCCTTGAACTGGTTCATCCCCGCGTTGGTGAACAGCAGCGTGGGGTCGTTGCCGGGCACCAGCGACGACGAGCGGACGATGGCATGCCCTTCGGCTTCGAAGAACGAGAGGAATTTGTCGCGGATTTCGGAGGACTTCACAATGCCTTCCCTGATGACTGAGACTTAATGATCATGCACTCGGCCATCACGCGAGCACCATGACGTTGGCCGCACGAGCCGCTCTTTTCAGGTCGGCGTCGTGCGTGGCGAGGCCAATGCCGTGACGGGCCGCTAGGTCCAGGTACAGCGTGTCGTAGATGGTCAACCGATGCCGGACTGCAAGGCGATGGGTCGCAATCATATCGATGGGTCGCTCGTCGACTTCGGTGTCGAGCCCGTCTATCAGACCAATGGCCACCTCGACGCCGTCCGCGCCGACCCGCTTGCGACGCTGGGCGCCCAGCAGGCCGTTGAGAACCTCGGCTCGCCAGATCGAGGGCACGATGATCGTGGCGTCGCGACAGGCTTCGAGAACACGAAGCGAAACGTCGTCGCTTTCATCGGGCAGTACGAACGTCAGGGCAACCGAAGCGTCAAGCACGAATTTCATCATTCCTCGGTGTCAATACTTCCGGCCGTGATCGATCAGCTCACGCGCGGTGAATTTGCCGAGCGAATGTTTCTTCCGCATCTCCAGCATGCCGTCGATCACCCGCTCGCGTTTGCGACGAGCGTCGTTGGTCACGTCGGCGATGGGGATCAGCTGGGCGACAGGCTTGCCATGGCGCGTGATGACGAACGTACCGCCTTCCTCCACCTTCTGCAGCAGCTCCGAAAGATGCGTCTTCGCCTCGAAAGCACCAACGGTTTCGGTCATGACTCGGCTCCGACTGGTTTGACTGGTTGAATCGAGAATATCATCCGGGTCCGATCAGATCAAGACGATCGGTGCAGATCGCGTCGATGCTCCATTCGTCCAGCGCCATCACGCGCGCTTGATCGTTTACGGTGTACGCCATCACCGCGAGCCCGGCGCGATGAAAGGCTTCGATCGCTTCTCGATCGAGGCGTCGATGATCGACGTGCACGCCGACGCAACCCAGCCCGACCGCGATGTCGATCACGTCCCGTGGTGGTCGACCGAACAGCATGCCGCGCGGCACGTGCGGAGCAGCCGTTCGCGCAGCGTCGAGCGCCGCGGCGTTGAATGACGAGAACAGCGGCCGTACCGATCGATCGCCTCGCCCGGCGAAGACGGCGCCGGTGACCTCGCCGACGATACGACCCGTGCGCTCTTCCGCGCCCGGCGACGGCTTGATCTCGATGTTCATCCACATGTCGTGCTCGATGCAGAAGGCGACGACATCCTCGAGGCGCGGCACCGACTCGCCACGAAAGCGCTGCGCGAACCAGCCGCCGGCGTCACGGCCCGCGAGGTCGGCGTAGGTCGTCGTCGCGACGCTGCCGCGACCGCCGATCGTGCGGCCGAAGTCGGGGTCGTGCATCAGGACCGGGACTTCGTCGGCCGTCAGCATCACGTCGAACTCGACGCCCCGATAGCCGTGCGTCATGGCGACGCGGATCGCCGCGAGCGTGTTCTCCGGCGCCAGCGTGCCGCCGCCGCGATGGGCGATGCGGCGCGGACCGGGCCAACGCAGCACGGCGCTCAGGTCTTCACGCCGCCTTTTGACCCGGGGCCTTCTTCCCCGGCGCCTTCGTCGTGGGCTTCGTGGCCTTCGCCTTCGTCTTGGGCTCCGGGACCACGACGACCTGCTTCATCGCGATGTCGCCGAGGCGCACCGCGTCGTCGAGGCCGAGCTTCGGCGGCTTCTCGCCGGACCAGACCGCGTCGAGCTGCTCGTCCATGATGTCGCGGACCTTGTCGTAGTTGGGCAGACGGATGCCGCGCGACGTGGCGGCCTGCGTCGTCGTCGCGCTCTTCATCACGGCCGCGAGGCCGGGCAGCTTGTCGTAGTAGCCGGTGACCACGGAGACCGTGTAGGCCGCGCTGGTCCATGGCAGGCTGCCGGTCTTCTGATGCCATTCGGTGGCGATCACCGGCGTCGCCAGATAGGCGAGGAACGCCGCGATGCCGTTGTAGACGTCCTTCGGGCGGCCTTCGATGGCCCACAACGCCGAGCCGCCGACCAGCGTGTTGACCGGCTGACGCGCGCCCTCCTCGTAGAACGGCAGCGGCGCCACGCCGATGTCGAACCTGGCTGCCTTGCGGATGTCACCGAGCGAGCCACTGGCGGTCGTCAGCACGCCGCATTCGCCGGACGCGAAGCGGGCATCGCCTTCCTCGCCGTGACCCGACGGCGCGAACAGCTGGCTCTTGACCCAGCTCTCCATCAACGCGATGTGACGGACGTGCAGCAGGTCGTTGAAGGTCAGCGTCGCGCCCGGTCCGTCCTGCCCATTGTTCTTCGTCGCGATCGGCTCACCGTGCAACGCGGCCAGATTCTCGATGTGGATCCAGGCGGGCGTGCTGCTGGTGTAGCTGCACTTGAAGCCCTTGCCCGCGTCCTGCAGCGCGACCAGTTGGCCCTGCAGGTCCCTCCACGTGGCCGGCGCCGTCTCGGCGATGCCCGCCTTCGCGTACGCGGTGCGGTTGTAGAGCAGCACCGGCACCGATGCTTCGAGCGGAAATGCGCGCAGCCGGTTGCGATCGTCTTTCATGAACGTGACGGCGCCGGGAATGAAGAAGTCGAAGTCCTTCGACTTCGCGAGCGGCAGGATCTCGTGGATCGGCTTGACCGCGTTCTTCACCGACAGCAGATCACCCGCCTCGACTTCGCTGACCTGCAGCAGGTCGGGGCCGTTCGGCAGGCTGGCGGCGGCGATGCCGGCGGCCGTCGTGGCCTTGTCGTCGCCCTTGAACGCGAGGTCGACGTGATAGTTCTTCTGCTCCGCGTTGAACCCCTCGACCATCGTCGTGAAGGTCGTCGCGGCGACGCCGGTCATCGAATGCCACACGCGCACTTCCGTGGCTGCGGCCGCGGCCCGTGGGACGACCACGAAGGTCAGAGCGACGGCTGCGACGGTCAAGGTGGCTGAAATACGCGAGGCCCGTGGCACGGTGTTGCGGTGATGACGCGACTGCATGCTGGCCTGACTCCATCGGAAACGGGGAGGCAGATTATAGTCAGCGCCCGTCGGACTCCCGTCCGCAGCGCACCCTATCGACCCTCCATGGAAGACAAATCCTCGCACGACAAAAGCGCTCCCGCTCCGACCGCGCTGGCCGGCGTCCGCGTCCTCGACCTCACGCGCGTGCTGGCGGGACCGTACTGCGGGCAACTGCTGGCGGACCTCGGCGCGGAGGTCATCAAGATCGAGCGCCCGTCGACCGACGGGCACGGCGGCGGTGACGACACGCGGGCATGGGGACCGCCGTACGTGAAGGACGCCGACGGCCACGACACGCCGGTATCGACCTATTACATCGCCGCCAACCGCGGCAAGAAGTCGATCGCGGTCAACATCGCCAGCGTCGAGGGCCAGGCGACGGTGCGCGCACTCGCCGCCCGCAGCGACGTGGTCCTCGAGAACTACAAGGTCGGCCAGCTGGCGCGCTACGGCCTCGACTACGCGACCTTAGCGAAGGACAACCCGCGGCTGATCTACTGCTCGATCACCGGCTTCGGCCAGACCGGTCCGTGGGCCAAGCGGCCGGGCTACGATTTCATCGTGCAGGGGCTGTCCGGGTTCATGTCGATCACCGGCGAACGCGAGGACGCCTGCCCGACCTGCCACGGCGGTCCGCCGCAGAAGGCGGGCATCGCGATCAGCGACCTGCTGACCGGCATCTATTCCGCGACGGCGATCCTGGCCGCGCTGCTGCACGTCCGCAAGACCGGTGAGGGCCAGTCCATCGACATGGCGTTGATGGACGTGATGGTCGCGACGATGGCCAACATGAACACGTCCTATCTCAATAGCGGCAAAGTACCCGGCCGCGTGGGCAACGCGCACCAGAGCATCGTGCCGTACCAGGTCTTCGCGTGCGCCGACGGCTTCCTGATCCTCGCGGTCGGCAACGACATCCAGTGGCGCCGCTTCTGCGACGCGGCCGGTTGCGGAGGCCTCGGAAGCGATCCGCGCTTCGCGACGAATCCCGCGCGCGTGACCAACCGCGCGGTGCTCGTGCCGCTGATCGAGGCGATCCTGACGGGCCGCACGAAGCAGGAGTGGATCGCGCGGCTGGAAGCGGCCGACGTGCCATGCGGTCCGATCGATCGCATCGACGAGGTCTTCGAGAACCCGCAGGTCCTGGCGCGCGGTCTGCGCTTCGAACTGCCGCATGCCGAAGCGGGACGGGTCGCGCTGGTCGCCAACCCGATGCGTCTGTCGGCGACGCCGCCGGTCTACGACCTGCCGCCGCCGTCGCTCGACGAGCATCGCGACGAGATCCTCGCGATGCTGGCGAAGCACTCGAAGACCGCCTGACGAACTGGTTGACTAGTCAACCATTACGATCCGGAATGTTCAGCCCGGCCTGAACAGCCGGCCGCTGGAGGAACGCTGCGAGCACGCGCGAGACGTTTGCAAACGTGACGAAGCCGACTTCGTCACCGGCCTCGTAGAAGTTGACCAGCGCGTTGATCCACGGAAAGATCGCGATGTCGGCGATCCCGTACGTGTCGCCCACGATCCACGCGCGCCCCGCGAGCCGACTGTCGAGGACACCGAGCAGCCGCTTCGTCTCGGCGACGTAGCGTTCGAGTGGCCGCTTGTCTTCGTAGTCCTTGCCGGCGAACTTGTGGAAGAAGCCGAGCTGGCCGAACATCGGTCCGATGCCGGACATCTGGAACATCAGCCATTGCAGCGTCTCGTAGCGTTCCGCGGGATCGCTGGCCATCAGGAGGCCGGTCTTCTCGGCCAGATAGAACAGGATCGCGCCCGACTCGAACAACGCGATCGGCCGGCCGCCGGGACCGTTCGGATCGACGATCGCCGGTATCTTGTGATTGGGGTTCAGCGAGCCGAACTCGGGCGTCGCCTGGTCCTTCCGATCGAAACGAACCAGATGCGGCTCGTATTGCAGCCCGGTCAGCATGCCGATTTCCTCCAGCATGATCGACACCTTGACGCCGTTCGGCGTCGGAAAAGCGTAGAGCTGCAGGCGATCGGGGTGGACGGCGGGCCACTGACGGGTGATGGGAAAAGCGGAAAGGTCGGTCATTGGATGGGCCTGGTGGGTGGGACGCGGGGCTGATTTCGTTCGAGCGGCGGCGTCGCGCGACAATACGCCTCCGCCCCGATCCGCCATCATGACCACGCCCATCTTCAGCCCCGCGCTCGACGCGCCGACCGACGTCGCCAACCGCCTCGTCGAACGCGGCTACGCGATCGTCGATGCAGCCGGCACGGCGCAACTCGCGTCGACCGCCATCGCCGACCTCTCCAGCCTCGCTGCAAGCTGGAACGACCTGCCGCCCGATCCCTATCTCAAGGACGGTGGTCGTTATCGTCGTCGTCGCCACGCGAGCTATGTCCTGACCGTGTCCAGCAATGCGATCGACCTCGTGCTCGCGCCGCATCGCGCGCACTGGCAGCCGGTCGAATACAACGCGCTGCACGGCGGCATGCAGCGCTGGTTCGAGCCGATCGCCGCGGCGACGGCGTCGTCGGCCGCGTGGTCCGCGTTGATCCGCGGCATCGGTGCGACGTGCTTCGCCCTCCGCGCCGAACCCCGCTGGTACGTCGAAGCCCATCAGTTCCGCATCGATACCGCGGGCGGCATCGGCCGGCCGACGCCCGAAGGTGCCCATCGCGACGGCGTGGACTTCGTGGCTGTGTTGTTGATCGGCCGGCAGGGCATCAAGGGTGGCGAGACGCGCGTGTTCGAGGCCGCCGGACCCAACGGCCTGCGCTTCACGATGCGCGAGCCGTGGACCATGCTGTTGCTCGACGACGCACGCGTGATCCACGAGACCACGCCGATCCAGCCGCTAGCCAGCGATCCCGCCGAGGCGGCGGGTTTCAGGGACACGCTGGTACTGACCTATCGTGCCGCAGGCTTTCAAGGAGACGCCGCATGAATGCATTAGCCACGATTCGTCGTCTGGTCGGTCCGGCCGGTCGCCGTCCCGCTCGAGGATCACGATGACCACCGTCAGGCTCTGGACCGACGACGAGGCGCGTGCCGACCAAGCGGTGCATGCCGTCTTCGAGGACATCCGCGCGACCCGCGGATCGGATTTCATCAACAACATCTGGAGGGGTTTGGCCAACGATCCTGCGCTGCTGGCACGGACGTGGGAACACGTGAAGACGGTGATGGCGACACCGAGCACCCTCGATCTGTTGACGAAGGAGCTGATCTACCTCGCGGTATCGACCGCGAACGCCTGCAGCTATTGCGTTCATTCGCATACCGCTGCGGCGAGGGCGAAAGGCATGACCGACGCGCAACATGGCGAGCTGATGGCCATCGTCGGTCTCGCGGCGCAGACCAACCATCTCGTCACCGCGATGCAGATACCGGTGGACCCGGTATTTCAGGTGGAGTAGGCCCGCGAAGGGCGACCCGTCGTCGGCCTCAGGCCTTCAGCCGCCACCCCGTCCGCATGATCCACGTCGACATCGACAACGCGACGACGAAGAACGCGAGCGTCATGCCGATGCTGATGCCGATGTGGACCTCGGCCTGGTCGAAGAAACTCCAGCGAAAGCCGCTGATGAGATAGACCGACGGATTGAGCATCGACAGGTCGCGCCACGGCTGCTTGAGCATGCTGACCGAATAGAACGGACCGCCGAGGAAGGTCAGCGGCATCACGATCAGCATCGGGATCAGCTGCAGTTTCTCGAAGCCGTCGGCCCAGATGCCGATGATGAAACCGATCAGGCTGAAAGTCACGGCCGTGAGGATCAGGAACAGCACCATCACCACGGGATGCGCGATGTGGAACGGCACGAACACCGCCGCCGTCGCGAGGATGATCAGTCCGACCAGCACCGACTTGCTCGCGGCCGCGCCGACGTAGCTGGTCACCACCTCGAGATGGCTGACCGGCGCCGACAGGATCTCGTAGATGGTGCCGGTGAACTTCGGGAAGTAGATGCCGAACGACGCGTTGGAGATGCTCTGCGTCAGGATCGACAGCATGATCAGGCCGGGCACGATGAACGCGCCGTACGACACGCCGCCCATCGAGTCGATCTTCGAGCCGATCGCCGAACCGAACACGATGAAGTAGAGCGCGGTCGACAGCACCGGCGAGATGATGCTCTGCGTGACCGTGCGCCAGGTCCGCGCCATCTCGAAGCGGTAGATCGCCTGCATCGCCGGGAGATTCATGTGGCTTCCTTGACGAGATCCACGAAGATGTCCTCGAGCGAACTCTGCCGCGTGTGCAGGTCCTTGAGCCGGATGCCGCACTGCCCCAGATCGTCGAGCAGCGACGACACCGACGCCTCGGTCTGGCGCGGATCGTAGAGATAGGTCAGCGTGCCGCCATCGGCCGACAGCGTCAACGGGTACGACGCGAGCAGCGCGGGGATGAGCGGCAGCGGCTGCAGCAGTTCGAGCGTCAGCTCTTTGCGACCGAGCTTCTTCATCAGCGTGGCCTTATCCTCGACGAGCACGATGCGGCCGTGGCTGATCACACCGACCCGATCGGCCATGTCCTCGGCCTCGTCGATGTAGTGGGTCGTCAGCACGATCGTGACGCCCGACTCGCGCAACGCGCGGACCATCTTCCACATGTCCTTCCGCAACGCCACGTCTACACCGGCCGTCGGCTCGTCGAGGAACAGCACGCTCGGCTCGTGCGCGAGCGCCTTCGCGATCATCACGCGACGCTTCATGCCGCCCGACAGCGTGCGGATGCGACTGTCCTTCTTGTCCCACAGAGAAAGCGCGCGCAGCGTTTTCTCGATGTGCGCCGGATCGGGGCGTTTGCCGAACAGCCCGCGACTGAACGACACCGTGTCCCACACCGTCTCGAACGCGTCGGTGGTCAGCTCCTGCGGCACGAGGCCGATCGAGGAACGCACGGCGCGGTAGTCGCGCACGATGTCGAGACCATCGACCGTGACGCTGCCTGCCCCGGGTCGCACGATGCCGCAGACCAGGCCGATCAGCGTCGTCTTGCCGGCGCCGTTGGGGCCGAGCAGCGCGAAGATCTCGCCGCGTCGGATCTCGAGGTCGACGTCGTCGAGCGCCTTGAAGCTCGGCGCGTAGGTCTTGGAGACGTGGGAGATGCGGATGATGGGCGTCATATGCAGCGATCATCGCATGCGTCGAGCGCCCGGCCGCATCAACGCGTCAGCGTCTTCATGTCGAAGCGCGGGTTCACGAGTGCGTTGAGCACGTGGTCCCGCCATGCGTCGCCGATGAATAGATAGTCCTTTGCCAGACCCTCGCGGACGAACCCGAGACGGGCGAGCAGCCCGGCGCTGCGCGCGTTCTCGGGCAGATGGTTGGCCTGGATGCGATGCAGGCCCTTGACGTCGAACATGTACGCGATCGCGGCCGTCAGCGCTTCGCGCATCAGTCCCTTGCCTTCGTAAGCCCCGTCGATCTGGTAGCCGAGCGTGCACGCCTGGAACGGTCCGCGGAAGATCTGCGAGAAACCGAGGCGGCCGATGACGCGCTGGCCGACACCGCTTGCCTCGTCAACCCTTGTCGTGTCGAACAGATCGAAGCGCACGGCGCGATCGGCGACGAACTCCTCGATCGATCGCGCGATGCTGCGCTCCCAGAAGTCGACGCTGTAGAAGTCGGCCGGCGCCGGCGGGTCCCAACGGGCGAAGTGCTGTCGGTTGCGCGTGAAGAAGGCCACCGTCTCGGCTTCGTAACCGGGCTCGACGTGCGCCACGCGCAGCCGCGCCGTGGTCAGGACCGGCAGCGCATCGGTCGTCGCCCGCGCCATCATGCGCGATCGGTCATTCGCAGCCGGTCATTCAAGACGACAGGCCTCGTCGAACGACAGGCGCGGACTCCGCGGAAAGATGTGTTCGGGGTCGCCGTAGCCGAGGTTGCAGACGAAGTTGGTCTTGATCGGCATGCCCGCAAAGAACGTCTCGTCGATCTTCGCCTTGTCGATGCCCGACATCGCGCCGGTGTCGATGCCGAGCGCTCGCGCCGCCAGCATCAGATACGCGCCCTGCAAACTCGAGTTGCGGAAAGCGGTGTCGTCGATGATCTGCTGGTTGCCGATGAACCATGCGCGCGCGTCGGCGTGCTTGAAGAGCTGCGGCAGCTTCTCGTAGAACTCCATGTCCATGCCGATGATCGCGACGACCGGCGCGGTCATCGTCTTCTGCAGATTGCCAGCCGACAGCGCGGGCCTGAGGCGCTCCTTCGCCTCGGGCGTACGCAGGAAGACGAGCCGTGCAGGCGAACAGTTGGCCGACGTCGGACCCAGCTTGAAGAGGTCGTACAGCGCATGCAGTTGCTCGTCGCTGACCGGCTTGTCCTGCCAGCCGTTGTGCGTGCGCGCGTCGACGAAGAGTTGCGCCAGGGCGGCGTCGGCGAGCGGTGTGTTGTGCGGAACGAAAGCGGGATCGGGCATGGCGTTGGCCTTGAGGAGAAAGGATTATTGAATGGCTGGCCCGCACGCCGCTTCAAGCCGCGGCGAGGGCCTCGCGCACGAAGTCGAGCCGGTCCTGACCGAAGAACATGGCCGACCCGACGAACATCGTCGGCGCCCCGAAGACGCCACGGGCGACCGCTTCGTCGGTGATCGACTTGAGGGTCGCCTTGACGGTGGGGTCGGTCGCCTCGGCCATCACCATCGCGGGGTCGAGTCCGCTCCGCTGCAGGACCGCGGCGACGACCGAGCCGTCGTTCATGTCGTGGCCGTCGATCCAGATCGCGCGCCAGATCGTGTCGAGGTAGGGAAGGAAGCGATCGGGATGCTTGAGCTGCATCGCGGTCGCGCCGCGCATCAGCAGCAGCGTGTGGATCGGGAAGTGCGGATTGCTCTTCAGCGGAACGCCATAGCCTTGTGCATGACGCAACAGGTCGTCGAAGACATAGCGGCCCTTGGGGGCGATCATCATCGGCGACTGGTTGCCGGTGGCCTGGAAGACGCCGCCGAGCAGCATCGGCTTGTAGGTCAGCGTGGCGCCGGCTTGTTCGCACAGCCGCGGCAACTGCGTGGCCGCCAGATAGGAGGCGGGACTGCCGACATCGAAGTAGAACTCGACTGCTTTGGGGGTCATTCGGACGAGGGTTCGTGAATCGGGCCCGGCGCGGCCGCGGCCACGTCGACGCGACAGACGAGGCAGGGGCGGGTCACAACCTTAGCGCATCGGCCGTCGTCGTGCCCGGTATTCGCGGAGTTCGATCCACGCACGTGCGTTCGAAACGCGCCGCATATTGACGGGCAGGCCCGCGCGCATGCGAACGGCCGCAACGACTCGCACAGGACGTCGAAGTGTCATGTAGAACATACTTCTTGTATGGTTTACTTTACTTTGTGTACTGTCTGAAATACATTGTGGCCTCATCTTCGGAGAGTGTCATGTCGCCACGGGAACTCAACGCATGGATCCGGCTGGTGTCGATCCTCATCGTCTTCGTGCCCTACGTCGCCTACGTGCTGAGCCTGTTCGCGAGCGATGCGCCGATCGCGCGCGTGCTGTGCATCGCCTTCCTGGCCGCGTCGGTGGCTTTCCTGATCGTCGTCGGCGTCGCCGAAGGGCTGACGCGCTCGCTGCAGGTCTGCCAGCCGACCGACGAACGCGACCGCGCGATCGAACGCTTCGGCATGCAGGTCGCCTACGTCGCGCTCATCGTCCTCGTGCTCGGGGCCATCAGCACCTATGCGGTGCTCGGCTTCATGACGCCGCCATCCCCCGACGGGAGGATCGCCACGCCGAGCTATGCCGTCGCGAGTCAGTTCGTGTTGATCAGCGTCATCATCGCCGAGGCGTTGCGCCATCTGACGCAGGTGGTCTGCTACCGAAGAGGGCTCCCCGCGTGACAGTGCCGTCCATCGTCAACAACATCCGGCGGCTGCGTTTCGACGCCGGGGAGATGACGCAGCAGACGCTGGCCGACGAGGTCGGCGTGACGCGCCAGACCATCCTCGCGATCGAGGCCGCGAAGTATTCGCCGTCGCTGGAACTCGCGTTCAAGATCGCTTATGCGTTCGGGCAGCCGCTCGAAGCGGTGTTCCAGTACGACACGCCGAGCGGAACCCGTCGAAGAGTCCGCTGATCGCGCCCGCTCAATACGTTTCGAAGTGGAGACGCCCGGTTTTCTTCATTTGCGCGTGCAGCGCCGGCCAGTCGGTGCCTTCGGCGTCACAGATATCGCGCAGCGCTTCGAGGACGCCGGCCTCCATGCCCTTCAGGCCGCAGACGTAGATGTACGTGTTGTCGTCCTTCAGCAGCGGGCGCAGGTCGTCGGCCCGCTCGCGCATCGCGTGCTGCACGTAGCGTTTCTGCCCATCGACCGGCCCTTCGCGCGAGAACGCGAAGTTGATGTCGATGAAATCCTTGGCCAGGCTGTTCAGCGGGCCGAAGTACGGCAACTCCTTCTGCGTCCGCGCGCCGAAGAACAGCATCAGCTTGCCGCCTTCCTTCAGGTCGACGCGGCGACGGCGACGCTCGGTCATCGCGCGCATCGGCGCGCTGCCGGTGCCAGTGCAGATCATGATCAGGTTGGCGCCGCGATGGTTCGGCATCAGGAAGCTCGTGCCGAACGGGCCGATGACCCTGACCTCGTCGCCTTTTTTCAGATCGCAGACGTAGTTGGACGCGACGCCACGGACATCGTTGCCTTCGTAATCGGTGGTGACGCGCTTCACGGTCAGCGACACGTTGTTGTAGCCCGGGCGCTCGCCGTCGCGCGGACTCGCGATCGAGTACTGCCGCGCGTGATGCGGCTTGCCGCGCGCGTCGACGCCCGGCGGCAGAATGCCGATCGACTGGCCCTCGAGCACCGGAAACGGCGTACCGCCGAAGTCGAGCACGATGTGATGCGTGTCGCTGTCGGTGCCGAGCGCCGTCACACGGAAGTTGCCGGCGACGGTCGCGGTGATCGGCGCCTTGTGGCCGTACAGGTTGACATAGGGATGCGAGGCCGACCAGGGCGGCACCTGCGAACCCGACAGCGGATCGGCGAGTTGCGCGGGGTCGAGTTCGAGGGCCGCCGCGTCGTCGGCCGCGTCGACCGCCGCGATGGGCTGAAGCGCTTCGGCTTCCAGGGCCTCGACCGCGATCGGCTCTTCGACTGGCAGCTCCTCCCACGTGAACTGCTCGTCGACGCTGTACGCCGCGGGCTTGAGCACCGTGCGCCAGTTGTCGATGGAGCCGGTGGGGCACGGCGAGATGCAGGCCAGACAGAAGTTGCACTTGCTCGCGTCGACGACGTAGTTGTTGTCGTCGTGCGTGATCGCGTCGACCGGACAGGTCTCCTCGCAGGTGTTGCAGCGAATGCAGACCTCGGGGTCGATCAGGTGTTGCTTGAGGACGTCGGGGTTGGCGGCCATGGAACCGTCTCCTCTCTGGTATTCGTCATTCCCGCGAAGGCGGGAATCCAGTGTCGTTGCTCGGTCTATCGTCAAACCAACGTCACCGGGTTCCCGCCTTCGCGGGAACGACGAAATGAAGAGGCATGCTTACCTACCATTTGATCAGTTGAACCGCACGTACTGAAAATCCACCGGCTGCTTGTTGATGCCGATCGGCGGCGGCGCGATCCAGTTGGAGAAGTGGCCGGGCTCGGTCACGCGGCCCATCAGCGACGCGACGAAGGCGCGGTCTTCCGCCGATGCGAGCCACTCACGTTCGTGATTCTGCCACTCGCTGTCGCTGACCACGACGCCGTCCGGGCTGATCTTGACGTTGGACAGCGCGCCGATCTTCCGGTTGAACGCCTTGTGCGGCACCGTCAGCCGGAACGGCAGGCCTGCCTTCTCGATGACCTTGTTCCAGCGATTGACGCCGGCGACCGAGTCCTTGATGAAGTCGTCGCGCAGCACTTCGTTGAGCGCGTTCAGCATCGGCACCTCGCGCTCGACCAGCTTGCCGTCGACCACGCCGAGCACGTTGTACGTCCTGCCCTGCAGCTTGTGATCGTCGTCGCGCTTGGTCTCTTCGTAGCGACCCTTCAGACCCGAGTTGTAGAAGATCGCCGCGTTGCTCGACTCGTCGGCGCCGAACAGGTCGATCGTCACCGAGTAGTGGAAGTTGAGATAGCGCTGGATGGTCGGCAGGTCGATGACGCCGGCCTCGCGCAGCTTGCCCGGGTCGTCCGTCTTCAACTCGTTCATCACCTGGCACGTGCGGTTGATGACGCGCGACACGCCGGACTCGCCCACGAACATGTGATGCGCTTCCTCGGTCAGCATGAACTTGGTCGTGCGGGCCAGCGGATCGAAGCCGCTCTCGGCCAGCGCGTTCAACTGGAACTTGCCATCGCGGTCGGTGAAGTACGTGAACATGTAGAACGCGAGCCAGTCGGGCGTCTTCTCGTTGAACGCGCCGAGGATGCGCGGGTTGTCCGCATCGCCCGAGTTGCGATGGAGCAGCGCCTCGGCTTCCTCGCGGCCGTCGCGACCGAAATACTTGTGCAGCAGGTAGACCATCGCCCACAGGTGGCGGCCCTCTTCAACGTTGATCTGGAACAGGTTGCGCAGGTCGTACATCGACGGCGCGGTGAGGCCGAGGTGGCGTTGCTGCTCGACCGACGCCGGCTCCGTGTCGCCCTGCGTGACGATGATGCGACGCAGGTTGGCGCGGTGCTCGCCGGGCACTTCCTGCCACGCGGCCTTGCCGATGTTCTCGCCGAAGTTGACCTTGCGGTTCTGGTCGGCCGGGTTCATGAAGATCCCCCAGCGATAGTCGGGCATCTTGACGTGGCCGAATTGCGCCCAGCCGGCCGAGTCGACGGAGGTCGCGGTGCGCAGATACACGTCGTAGCCGTGCGAGCCCTCGGGGCCCATGTCCTGCCACCAGTTGAGGAACTCGGGCTGCCAGTGCTCGAGCGCGCGCTGCAGCGTCTTGTCCTCGTTGAGGTTGACGTTGTTGGGGATCTTGGTGCTGTAGTCGATGGTGGACATGGACATGATGGCTTTCCTTCTCTCGTATTCGTCGTTCCCGCGCTGAGCGGAAACAGACGTCGATCAAGTAAACACTCTTAACCGTCGTTCCCGCGAAGGCGGGAACCCAGTGTCGTTCTTCGCTGCAGCGTGTTCGACGCCGCTGGGTTCCCGCCTTCGCGGGAACGACAAACAGACATGTGGCGTGTGATCGACTAAACCCGGTTCCAGTCGAACTGCGCCTTCTCGCCTTTCCCGTACAGCTTCAACGCACCCTTCTCGCCCACCGCGTTCGGCCGGTTGAAGATCCAGTTCTGCCACGCCGTCAACCGCCCGAACACGCGCGTCGCCATCGTCTCCACGCCGTTGAAGCGCAGGTTGGCTTCCATGCCGGTCAACGCATCCGGCGA
>CAZZWS010000084.1:0-15984 GCA_964657795.1 Beijerinckiaceae bacterium | reverse complement strand
CCGGCGGCGGCACGGCGGGACGGCCGTAAGTGGCCGGCTCGGGCGGCGCGTTCGGGTCGATGATGCCGTCGATGACCTCGTCCACGCGCATCTCGTCGAGCTTGACCTTGGCCGCCATGCCGAGGATCTCGGCGATGGTCGTCGGGCACGCGGCGATCGACATCACCATGTGCTTGAGACCGTCCTCGATGCGCTTGGCGATCTCGATCTCGCCTTCCCGGGTCAGCAGCTCGACCGAACCCATCTCGCGCATGTACATGCGGACCGGGTCGGTGGTGCGGCCGAACTCGGAATCGACCGTGGACAGCGCCGCCTCGGCCTCTTCCTCGGCATCGTCGTCGCTGGTCGCGACCGGCGCGTTGTCGTTGATCAGCAGCGTCTCGGCATCGGGCGCCTGGTCGTAGACCGAGATGCCCATGTCGTTGAACGTGCCGATGATGCCTTCGATGGCTTCGGCGTCGACCACGTCGTCGGGCAGGTGGTCGTTGATCTCCGCGTACGTCAGGAAACCGCGTTCCTTGCCGAGCTTGATCAGCGTCTTGAGCTTGGACCGGCGCGCTTCGAGCTCTTCCTCGGTGCCGGGCTGGCGGGCGGCCAGCGCCTCGCGCAGGAAGGCCTTTTCCTTGGCCTTGCGCTCGCGTGCCTTCAGCTTGTCGGTGGGCGGGGCGGCCTTGACAGCCGGCTTCGCGACGGGCGCACTTTTCGCGTCGCCGTTCGGGGCGGCGACGACTTCAGCGTTCGGCACGGGCGCCGGCATCTGCGTGACGTTCGATTCCTTCGGCGCGACGAGACCGACCGGGGACTTCTTGCGCGCCGGCGGCACGACCGAAGTGGTCGCGGCGACCGGCTTCGCGGCAGCGCGCGAAGCCACCTTGCCGGCGCCGGTCTTGGCGGGAGTCGTTACGTTTTTTCTGGAAGAAGGCTGCGACATGAAAAATCCTTGCTGTTTGCTGCACGGGGTACGCACATGCGCCGGGATTCGAACCGAAGCTCAGCACATGGGGCCGCGACGCGCCGTTTCATCGTGGCGCGACGAAAAACTGGGATGCGTGGTCTAAAAAGGGTGCGCGGAATCCTCGGTCCGAACGCCAAGCGCACGCCCTTGCTCCCGTACGTGGCACGGGCGACGAGGGACGCTGACGTCGAAACTGGGCTTGCGTGACACCGGTAGTACGGGTGCGGTAGTACGGGGTACTTTTCGGAGCCGGCTCGATCCGTGGGCACGGCGCGCGATGGGTCTCTGATCCAATGGCGTGAGATCGACGGATGTCCGAAAAGCGGAGCGCTCGAGTCGAGCGGGTAACCCGCAATTGTAGCAGCCCGCGCCGGCATTGAACAGTTATTCCGAACGGTGCCACGGGGCGGAGTCGTTCGGCGGCCGCTCTCGCAACGCATCCCGTCAGGCCTTCCGAAGGGCGTTCCGCTCCTCGACCAGACGCCGATAGGCGTCGACATTCGCGGCGTCGCGCAGGCCGGTCGCCGAAAGCGCCGCGAGCGCGGCTGCGATGGCCTGATCGCGCATCCGCCGGATCGTGTCGCGCAGCTCGTGGGCCTTGAACTCCGCCTGCTCGCGGCGACGGGCCGCGGCCGCGTCGTCGTCGCCCTCGTGGTCTGCCCCGGTGTCGACCCCGCCCGGCCCGGCGCGCATCAACAGGTCGCGCTTGTTCTCGTCGTCGGCCAGGATCGCCTGCATCAGCGACTCGTAGATCTCCCGATTGGGCGAATCGCGCAGTGCGTCCGACATGACCAGGAAGTCGACGTCGCGACCCTGCGCCTTGGCGGCCTCGACGACCTCCACGATCAGATCGCGCGCATCGCCCGCGGCTTCTTCCAGCGTCGCGAGATCCGATGCGGTCAGCGCATGCGCATGCACCGGGTACATGATCAGCGCCGTCAACGCGCGTTGCGGAAGTCCCTGCGGTGCCTGGCGCTCCACACGACGCGGACGCGCGCGCTGCGACGACAGCGCGGTCGCGATCTGGAACGACTCCGCGATCTCTTCGACGCTGGCGCCGGTGAGCCCGGACAACGATCGCACCATCTGCATCCGCAACGCGCCGACCGGCAACGCCTTGACGAGCGGCCGCGCGTCGAACAACGCCTTGGCCCGGCCCTCGGCCGTGCGCAGGTCGTTGGTGCGCCCGACTTCGCGCAGCGCGTATTCGGACAGCGGCAGCGCGCCGCGGACGGCATCGACGAACGCGTCGCGTCCCCGTTCACGGATGTAGCTGTCGGGATCGTGTTCGGTCGGCAGGAACAGGAACGACAACGCCTTGTCGTCGGTCGCGAGCGGCAACGAGGCTTCGAGCGCGCGCCACGCGGCCTTCTGCCCGGCCGCGTCGCCGTCGAAGCTGAACGTGACGCGATCGGTCTGGCGCAGCAACTTCTGCACATGAATCGGCGTACAGGCGGTGCCGAGCGTCGCCACCGCGTTGCCGACGCCGTGCTGCGCCAGCGCGACGACGTCCATGTAGCCCTCGACGACCAGCGCGAAGCCCGACTCGCGGATCGCCTGGCGCGCCTCGAACAGCCCGTACAGCTCATGGCCCTTCTGGAAGACCGGCGTCTCGGGCGAGTTGAGATACTTGGGCTCGCCCGCATCGATCACGCGACCACCGAAGCCGATCACCCGACCGCGCCCGTTGCGGATCGGGAACATCACGCGGTCGCGGAAGCGGTCGTAGGCGCGGCCGCCGCCTGCACCGTCGGTCTCGTCGTCCTTGACGATCACGAGTCCCGCGTCGGCCAGCACCGGACTGCGGTAGTCGTCGAAGGCCGCCTCGAGACTCTGCCAGCCGTCCGGCGCGTAGCCGAGGGCGAAGCGGCCCGCCACTTCGCCCGTCAGGCCGCGTCGCTTCAGGTAGTCGATGGCTTTCGGCGAAGCGCGCAACGCGTTGCGGTAGAAATCGCTCGCGGTCTCCAGCGCGTCGATGATCACCGTGATGCGCGACTTGCTGTCGTCGAACGGCTCGCCGTGATCGGGGCTGTCGTTGACGCCGGCACCCGAGCCGCCACCGCCATAGCCGGTGACCGAGCCCCGGGTGTCGGGCACGACCATGCCGACCGACTGCGCCAGATCGCGGACGGCTTCGGGGAAGCTCATGCCGCTGTATTCGATCAGGAAGCCGAGCGCCGTGCCGTGCGCGCCGCAACCGAAGCAGTGGTAGAACTGCTTGGTGGGGCTGACCGAGAACGACGGCGACTTCTCGTTGTGGAACGGGCAGAGGCCGGTGTAGTTGGCGCCGCCCTTGCGCAGCTTGACGTGGCGTCCGACGATCTCGACGACGTCGATCCGCTGCAGCAGGTCGTCGATGAACGATTGCGGGATCAAGAGCGGGTTCTTCCAGCGATCACGACGGCGACGCGCTTCAGCCCGCGAGCGCGGCCTTGACCAGTCCCGAGACCTTCGTCATGTCGGCACGTCCCGCGAGCCGCGGCTTGAGTTCGGCCATCACCTTGCCCATCGCCTGCGGGCCACCGGCGCCAACGTTCACGCCGAGCGTCGCGATGGTGGTCGCGATCTCGGCGTTGATCTCCGCCTCGCTCAAAGCCTTCGGCAGATAGGCGGACAGCACGACGATCTCGGCCTGCTCCTTCTCGACCAGGTCCTGCCGGGCGGCCTTCTCGAACGCCGCGACCGAGTCGCGCCGCTGCTTGACGAGCTTGTCGACGATCGCCAGCACGTCGGCGTCGGTCAATGTGACCCTCTCGTCCACTTCCTTCTGCTTGAGCGCCGCGGTCAGCATGCGGATCGTCGACAGCTTCGCGCTGTCCTTCGCGCGCATGGCGTTCTTCATGTCTTCGGTGATCTGCGATTGAAGACTCATGGTGTTTCCTCGACGAAAGTCTCGCTGCAAGGCCGCAGCGGGATACAAAACCAAAAACCCGCTGCGGCAAAAACCGGAGCGGGTTCGCTTTCACCTCTCGCAGCAGGCCGACCGGACGATCCGGTCGCCAACGCGATCAGTACATCTTTTTGGGGAGCTGCTGGCTACGAAGCCGCTTGTAGTGACGCTTGACCGCGGCGGCGAGCTTGCGCTTGCGCTCGGCGGTCGGCTTCTCGTAGAACTCGCGCGCGCGGAGTTCGGTGAGGAGGCCCGTCTTCTCGATCGTGCGCTTGAAACGGCGCAGGGCGACTTCGAAAGGCTCGTTTTCCTTGAGGCGTACTGTCGGCATTAAATGGTCGTGATGCAGTAAATCGGGCGCGAACCCGGGTTGAACAAAAGCGAAGCCCGCGAGTTTAGCGTGGATTCCGGAAAATGGAAACTCCGATAATCCATTTTCAGACAGCACGCCCCGCCGCCACGCCCGACGCCCAGGCCCACTGGAAGTTGTAGCCGCCGAGCCAGCCGGTCACGTCGACCGCCTCCCCGACGAAGTGCAGGCCGGGCACACGAGCGCTTTCCAGCGTGTCCTGCGACAGCTCGCTGGTGGCGATCCCACCCACCGTGACCTCGGCCTTGCGAAAGCCTTCGGTGCCGTCCGGCACGAGGCGCCAGCGCTTGAGACCGGACGCCACGTCGACGAGTCGGGCGTTGGACAGCTCGGCCAGCCGTCGATCGGGCACGTCGCGACTCGCGAGCCACGGCGCGACCATCCGCTTCGGCAGGCACGACGCCAGCCACGGTGCGAGGTTCTGCTTCGACGTGCCCTTGGCTTCGAGCAGCGTCGTCGCGAGGTCCACGTCGGGCGCGAGGTCGACCTCGATCGCTTCACCGGGCGTCCAGTAATTCGAGATCTGCAACGCGGCCGGACCGGACAGTCCGCGGTGCGTGAACAGCAGGTCCTCGGCGAAACGCGGGCTTTGCACGTGATCGCAGCCCACGGCGACGGCGAGCGACATTCCCGACAGCGTCGTGAACGGCGCCCATGTATCGGTGGAGAACGTGAACGGCACGAGCGCGGGACGCGGTTCGAGGATGCGGATGCCGAAGCGTCGCGCGACGCGGTATGCGAAGTCGGTCGCACCGATCTTCGGGATCGCCAGGCCGCCGGTCGCGATGACGACCCGCCCCGCATCGACGGAGGCGCCGTCGACGTCGATCCTGAAGCGTCCGCCGTCGGGCACGATGTCGCCGACCGCGACGGGCCGTCGCCACTGCACGCGGCCGGTTTCGCACTCGGCCACCAGCATCGCGATGATCCGCTCGCTGGAATCGTCGCAGAACAATTGCCCGCGATGCTTCTCGTGCCAGGCGATGCGATGGCGCTCGACCAGCGCGATGAAGTCGCGCGGCGTGTAGCCGGCGAGGATGGTCGAAGCGAACGCCGGGTCGCGCGACACGAAGTTGGCGACCGTCACGGTGCGGTTGGTGAAGTTGCAGCGACCGCCGCCGGAGATGCGGATCTTCTCGGCGAGCTTGGCCGAGTGGTCGAGCAGCACCACGCGGCGACCGCGCTGGCCCGCGACGGCCGCGCACATCAGGCCGGCCGCGCCGGCGCCGATCACCGCGACGTCGAAGCGGTCGGTCAACGAACGAGTCCGCGCATCAAGGCGCCGGCCAGTCGTGGCGGTAAGCGAGAAAACGATCCATCGCGAACGCTTCGGGCTCCCACGGCGCAGCCAGCAAACGGTCGACCGGCAGGTAGAGATAGGCGCCGCAACGGTGCTCCACGCCGTCGGCGCAGGCGACCGTCACGACCGTGCGCCGGTATTCGTCGCCTTCGAAACGGTCGAGCCGATCGAGGTCGTCGTCGGTCACGTCGAGGTACACGAGTCCTTTCGTCAAGGCTCCGGCGGCAGCGATCATCCCGGGATAGTCCTGGTCGCGCACCGCGTGGCGCGCGTGGTCGCGCAACGTGCCCTCGATCGATCGATACCTGCCGGTCACGACCCGCGACCAGACTTTCGGGAACATCAGGGAGCCGTACGTGAAGACCGCCGTCATCGTGTGCCTCCCGGATGGGTGATGTGCCAGCAACGATGGATGCGCCTGTCGCGAAAGTCCGGCGGCACCGTCTTCGCGCTGATCTCCGTGAAGATCGCCTTCTCCTGCACCAGCGGATCGAGTTCGAAACTGCGCAGGTTGGTGGAGAAGAACAGTTCGCCGCCCGGCGACAGCAACGCGAGGCACTGACGGATCAGCCACGGATGGTCGCGTTGCACGTCGAGGATGCCCATCATCGCCTTCGAGTTCGAGAAGGTCGGCGGGTCGAGCACGATCAGGTCGACGCCTTCGCGGTCACCCGCCTCGAACGCCGAAACCGCGTCGCGCAACCACGTAAAGACGTCGGCGCGGATCACGCGGTGGCGACCGAGGTCCACGCGATTGAGGCGCAGGTTGCGCTCGGCCCAGTCGCTGTAGGTGTTGGAAAGGTCGACGCTCTCGGAAGCCACGGCGCCCGCGGTCGCCGCGAGGACCGTGAAGCTGCCGGTGTACGAGAACAGGTTGAGGAAGCGTCTTCCTCCGGCGCGCTCGGCGACCATGCCGCGCGTGATGCGGTGGTCGAGGAACAGGCCGGTATCGAGATACCCGTGCAGGTTGACGAGCAGCTTGCGACCCGCCTCGCGGACGACGAGATCGTCTTCGGCGATGCCGGTCGGCCCGTGCTGCGCGGTCTTGTCGCCGCCGATGCGTTGTCGCGTGCGCTGCTTGCGGACCACGCGATCGGGCGAGACCTCGAACACCTCGGCCGCCGCTTCGCTGACATGATCCAGCCATTCGCGATGCTCGTCCTCGGACTGTTGCCAGCCGGTATCGAACTCGTGCAACTGCAGCCACGTCCCGGCGTTGTCCGCCGCGTCCGCTTCGAAGCAGTCGACGACGACCGGGAACTCGGGCACGTCGCGATCGTAGACGCGCCACGCATGCACGTCGGATCGCCGCGCCCATTTGCGCTGGTGCCGCGCGTTCTTCGCGAGGCGGTGCTGGAAATCGGCGAGATCGGTCACGGCGCGCATTGTACGAGTTGCCTCGCACCACCCGCGCGCCGTGCCGTCTTCGATCAGCCCATGTGCAGGCCACCATTCAGCGAGAAGTCGGCGCCGGTCGCGTAGCCGCCTTCTTCGGACGAGATCCACGACACGATCGAGCCGATCTCTTCCGGCAGCCCGAGCCGCTTCACCGGGATGCCGGCGACGATCTTGTCGAGCACCTCCTGGCGGATCGCGCGGACCATGTCGGTGCCCACGTAGCCCGGCGACACGGTGTTGACCGTCACGCCCTTGGCCGCGACTTCCTGCGCGAGCGCCATCGTGAAACCGTGGATGCCCGCCTTCGCAGTCGAGTAGTTGGTCTGCCCGAACTGACCCTTCTGCCCGTTGATCGAGCTGATGTTGACGATGCGTCCGAAGCCGCGCTCGACCATGCCTTCGATGACCTGCTTGGTCACGTTGAAGAGCGAGTTGAGGTTGGTCTCGATGACCGCGTACCAGTCGTCGCGCGACATCTTGCGGAACTGGCCGTCGCGCGTGATGCCGGCGTTGTTGACGAGGATGTCGACCGGACCGACCTCGGCCGTGACCTTCTCGAACGCGGCGACGGTCGAATCCCAGTCGCCGACATTGCCGACCGAGGCGTGGAACGTGTAGCCGAGCGCCTTCTGCTCATCGAGCCACTTCACGAAGTCCCGACTCGGCCCACAACCGGCCACCACGGTATAGCCGTCCCTGCCCAGCCGCTGACAGATCGCGGTCCCGATGCCGCCCATTCCGCCCGTCACGTACGCGATTCGTTGTGTCATGCAGTCTCCGGATTGTGATTGTTATGGTTCGTAACTAGTTGCGTTCCACGCACAGCGCAACGCCCATCCCGCCGCCGATGCACAGCGACGCGAGACCCTTCTTCGCATCGCGCCGCTGCATCTCGTAGAGCAGCGACACGAGGATGCGACAGCCCGACGCGCCGATCGGGTGGCCGATCGCGATGGCGCCGCCGTTGACGTTGATCTTCGACGTGTCCCAGCCCATCTCCTGATTGACCGCGCAGGCCTGGGCCGCGAACGCCTCGTTGATCTCCATCAGGTCGAGCTGGTCCGCGGTCCAGCCGCAGCGCGCGAGCGCGCGACGCGACGCGCTGACCGGGCCCATGCCCATGATCCGCGGCTCGAGGCCCGTGGTCGCGAAACCGGCGATGCGCGCCAGCGGCGTCAGCCCGAGCTCCTTCGCCTTCGCGCCGCTCATGACCACGACCGCGGCCGCGCCGTCGTTGATGCCCGACGCGTTGGCGGCCGTCACCGTGCCGTCTTTCGCGAACGCCGGTCGCAATCCGGAGAGCGCGTCGAGCTTCACGCCGTGACGGACGAACTCGTCGGTCTCGAACGGCACGGCGTCGCCCTTCTTCTGGACCAGCGAGAACGGCAGGATCTCGTCCTTGAAGCGGCCCGCCTGCTGCGCGGCCTCCGCCTTGTTCTGCGACGCGACCGCGAAGGCGTCCTGCATCTCGCGCGTGATCGCGTATTCCTTCGCGACGTTCTCGGCGGTGGTGCCCATGTGGTACTGGTTGTAGACGTCCCACAGGCCGTCGACGATCATGCTGTCGACCAGCTTGGCATCGCCCATCCGAAAGCCGTCGCGCGAATGCGGCAGCACGTGCGGCGCGGCCGTCATGTTCTCCTGCCCGCCGGCGACGACGATCTCCGAATCGCCGTGCGCGATGGCCTGGGTGGCCAGCATCACGGCCTTCAGCCCCGAGCCGCACACGACGTTGATCGTCATCGCCGGCACCGCCGCCGGGATGCCCGACCTGATCAGCGCCTGCCTTGCCGGGTTCTGTCCGGACGCGGCCGTCAGCACCTGACCCATGATGACTTCGGACACCTGATCCGATGAAAGCCCGGCGCGTTCGAGCACGCCCTTGATGACGTGCGCGCCGAGCTCGGGCGCCGGCACCTTGCCGAGCGAGCCGCCGAACTTGCCGACGGCCGTACGACCGGCGGCGACGATGACAACGTCGTCCACGACTTTCTCGTCCATTATTTTCCTCGTTGTGATTGTTATGGTGTGTAACGATCCGACCGTGATTCAGGTCGCGCGGACCGTGACATAGCGGCCCGGCGCCGGCTCGATCGGCCGATACTTCGCATTGCCGAAGGTCTTCGGCGCCTTGACCTTCCTGCCGGCGAACTGCGCGAGCCAGCCGTGCCATTCGGTCCACCAGCTGCCGGGGACTTCGGTGGCCTTCGAGAACCAGGTGTCGGGGTCGTCGGGAAACCGACCGCGCGGCGTGTAGGTCCAGTGGCTGCGCTTCTTCTTGGCCGGCGGATTGACGACGCCCGCGATGTGCCCGGACGCGCCGAGCACGAAGCGCTTCGGCCCCTTGAGCAGTCGCGTGCTCGCGTACGCGGCGGTCCACGGCACGATGTGGTCGTCGCGCGAGCCGTAGATGAAGACCGGCGACGCGATGTTGCCGAGGTCGATCGGCACGCCGCTCACCGACGTCGCACCCGGCAGCATCAGCTTGTTCTCGAGATACGTGTTGCGCAGGTACCAGGTGAAGAACGGACCCGGCAGGTTGGTGCTGTCGGCGTTCCAGTAGAGCAGGTCGAACGGCGGCGGTGCCTCGCCCTTCAGGTAATTGCTGACGACGTAATTCCACACCAGGTCGTTGGGCCGCAGGAACGAGAACGATGTGGCCAGGTCGCGCGCCGGCAACAGGCCCGCCGCGCTTCCATCGATCCCTCCGATCGTCGCTTCGCGCTGCTTCACCGAAGCCTCGTCGACGAACACGTCGAGGATGCCGGTGTCGGAGAAATCGAGCAGCGTGGTCAGCAGCGTGAGCGACGCCGCCGGCTGCGCATCGACGCCCTTCTCGCGAGCCGCGACCGTGGCCAGCGCCGTGCTCAGCATCGTGCCGCCGACGCAGAAGCCGAGCATGTCGATCGTCTTCTGCTTCGTGATCTCGCGTGCCACGTCTATCGCGCGGATCACGCCGTCCTCGATGTAGGCGTCCCAGGTCAGCGCGGCCTGTTCGGTGGTCGGGTTGCGCCACGACACGAGGAACGTCGTGTGCCCTTCCGACACCGCGTTGCGGACCAGCGAATTGTCCGGCTGCAGGTCAAGGATGTAGAACTTGTTGATGCACGGCGGGACGATCAGCAGCGGCTTCTCGAACACCTCGGCGGTCAACGGCTCGTACTGGATGAGCTGGAAGATCTCGTTCTCGAAGACCACCTGACCCGGCGACGTCGCGACATTGCGTCCGATCTCGAACGCCGACTCGTCGGTCATCGAGATGCGGCCCTTCAACGCGTCCGCGACGAACAGCGACAGGCCGTTGCGCAGGCTCTCGCCGTTGGTGTCCACCAGCTTCCGCAACGCGTCCGGATTGAACGCCAGGAAGTTGGACGGCGCCATGGCGTCGACCCACTGCTGGACCGCGAAGCGGATCTTGGCGCGGGTCTTCTCGTCGGCGTCGACCGCGTCGGCGAGGCCGCGCAGGAACCGCGCGTTGAGCAGATAGACATCGGCGAGGAACGCGTGCGGACCGGTCCACGCGTCGGCGCCGAAGCGGCGGTCGGCGACCTTGCCCTGCGTGCCGGCGCTCCAGGAGGACCACAACGCTGACCAGCCGCGGGTGTAGTCGTTCTGGAGTTCGAGCACCCTGGCCGGGTCGAGGCGGACGTCGCCGCCCGGCACCGCCGTCGCCGATGCGGATGACGACGCGGCGCCGGTCATCGCGGGCAAGCCGGTGAACATTCCGAGCCAGGCGGCAGGGTCGGGCAGACCGGATGCCGGCATGCCGGAGAAGCCCGCGCCCTGCCAGGCAGATGGCGTGCCGTGCATGGTGTCTCCTGCTTCGTTGTTATTGTGGTGTGACGGAACCGTCGTGCTTCGGGCATCGATCGCATGAGCCTGGGCACGAATCGATTCTGCGGGCGTGCATCGCGGGTGTCAAACGGACCACCGCGGTGCCCGATCCGCTTCGTGTGACCCGTCCATCGTTGTCGAGGAGCCCATCGGATGTACATCGTCGCCATCGGTTGGATGTTCGTCGTGGTCTGCATGGCCGCGACCGAAGCGGCCACATCGTCGATCGTCGGCGGCGTCGTGACGCTGCTGATCTACGGGCTGCTGCCGCTCGCCCTCTTCCTGTGGCTGGTCGGAACGCCCCAGCGGCGGCGCAATCGCGAGGGGCCGCGACGGATCGTCGCCGGCGAGAGCTTCCGGCCGCGCCGTGCGGAAGAGCCCGACGAATGACGGGGCCGCCGCGCCTCAGTCCTCGATCCAGATCAGCGCGACCATCCGGCCCGTGACCCCGTCGCGCCGATACGAATAGAAGCGGCCGGGATCGGCGACGGTGCAGAGGTCGCTCGCCCGGACGTCGCGAACGCCGGCCGCGCGCAGGCGGATGCGCGCGAGTTTCGGCAGATCGGCCAGCCACTTGCCTTGCGCATGCGGTACGAACGCGGCGCGCGTCTCGTCCACGGTCGGCCCCCCGGCGTCGATGAATGCCTCGCGGACGTCGTCGCCGACTTCGAAGCGACGCGGTCCGATCGCGGGACCGAGCCACGCCATCGTCCGCTCGGGCCGCAGGGCGCCGGCCGCGATGGTCGCTTCGAGCACGCCGGCGCACAGCCCTCGCCAGCCCGCGTGCGCAGCGGCGACGCGCGTGCCGTCGCGGTCGCAGAGCAGCACCGGCAGGCAGTCGGCCACCTGCACCGCGCAGACGTGACCGGGCGTCGTGGTCCACGAGGCATCGGCCTCGGGAAACGATCCGTCCAGGGCGAGTCGCGCATCGATGGCCGTGGCGCCGTGGACCTGCCGCAGCCACGCGGGCCCGGCCGGCAGGAAGCGCGCAAGCCGCGCGCGGTTGGCGAGGACGAGGTCGCGATCGTCGCCGGAGCCGAGCCCGACATTCATCCCGCCGCCGTCGCCGGCGCCGAAGCGCCCGCTGCTGAAGCCGCCCGGACGGGTCGTGAACAGGGCCCGCACCCGGCGCGGCGCATCCCACGTCGGCACGATCCAGTCGTCGGGGAGCGGCGGGCGATCAGTCATCGTGCGACGCCGGCAGTGCCGCGGCGAGATCGATGCCGAGACGTTCGACGAGCCGCTTGAAGTCGTCGGGTGGCGCGGCCTGCCAGGCCAGCGGCGCGCGGCTCACCGGATGGATCAGCCCGAGACGCCACGCGTGCAATGCCTGCCTGCCGAACGGAACCGCCGCATGCGCACCGCCGTAGGTGCCGTCGCCGATCAACGGATGTCCCAGCGCCTGCAGATGAACGCGAATCTGATGCGTGCGCCCGGTCTCGAGCCGGCACAGCACCAGCGACGCCGTCCTTCCCTGCGCGACCGGCACCGTCGCGAGGGTCTCGAAGCGCGTCGCGGCCGGCTTGGTGCCGGAACGCTCGGGCTCATGACGCATGGACTCGTGACGCAATGGCTTGAACACCGCCATCCGCGTGCGCTCGCGGGGGTCGCGACCGATCGGCCAGTCCACCCGTCCGATGACTGGCGGCGTGCCGTGGACCAGCGCGAGATAGGTCCGGCCGACCGTTCGTGCCTGCAACTGCCGGACGAGATCGGTCTGCGCGGTCGGCGTGCGGGCCACGACCATCAGCCCGCTGGTGTCCTTGTCGAGCCGGTGGACGATGCCCGCGCGCGGCACGCCGGCCAATGCGGGGTCGCGATGCAGCAGGCCGTTCAGCAGTGTTCCGCTCCAGTTGCCCGCCGCCGGATGGACGACGAGGCCGGCCGGCTTGTCGATCACCATCAGCGCATCGTCCTCGTGGACCACCGCGAGCGGGATATCCTCGGCCACGAACGCGCCCTCGACGTCGCTCGGCTGCGGCGCGACCGTCACGCGGTCGCCGCGGTGGACCGCATCGCGGATGACCGCGACGCGGCCGTCGATGGTCACGTGGCCGTCGGCGATCCAGCGCTGGATGCGGCTGCGCGAGTAGTCCGACAGACGTGCCGCGAGCCACTTGTCGAGGCGCCCGCCGTCGGCCTCGCCGCCCGCCGTCAGGACGGTGGGATCGTCCTCGTCGGCGTGGCGGACGGTCGACGGTTCGAGGGCTTCCCCGTCGGGGTCGTCTTCCTCCCATCGGCTATACTTTCCGGCTTCCATCGAGGCGGGTTGCGGCATGAACGACGAACGTTTTTCAAGGGACGCGACAGTCCGTGTGGGCTCTACGATCGAAGCCGTCGCGGCGCGCTGCCGCCAGCTGATCGGGAAGGTCACCGCGATGCTCGCGGTGGCCACTTTCACGACGCTGCTCGCCGGCTGCGGCCTCTTCGGCAACGGCGAGTCCGACAAGACCATCAACTGGAGCGCCCAGAAATTATATTCGGAGGCGCAGGACGAACTCGGCGCCGGCGGCTATTCCCAGGCGATCAAGTACCTCGAGACGCTGCAGTCGCGCTTTCCGTTCGGTCGTTACGCGCAGCAGGCGCAGATGCAGATCGCCTATGCGCAGTACCGGGACGGCGAGCGTGAACTGGCACTGGCCGCGTGCGACCGGTTCATTCGCCAGTTCCCCAACAGCCCCAACGTCGACTACGTCTACTACCTGAAGGGACTCGTCACCTTCAACGACAACCTGGGCCTGCTCGGATCGATCACCTCGCAGGACCTGACCGAGCGTGATCCGAAGGCGCTGCGCGATTCGTTCGACTCCTTCCGCGATCTGGTCGTGCGCTTTCCCGAAAGCAAGTACGCGCCCGACGCGGTCATCCGGTTGAAGTATCTGGTCAATGCGATGGCGGCGCACGAAGTCCACGTCGCCCGCTACTACCTGCGTCGCGGCGCCTACGTGGCCGCGGCGAATCGTGCCGAGATCGTGGTCCAGCAGTATCAGCAGGCCCCGGCGGTCCGCGACGCGCTGCAGATCATGGTCGCGGCCTACGACGGGCTGTCGATGCCGCAGCTGCGCGACGACGCGAAGCGCGTCCTCGACACCAACTTCTCCGTCGCCACCGCCGACAGCGGTCCGGTCGTCAAGACCAAGAAGCCGTGGTGGCAGTTCTGGTGAGATCGGCACGGTCTGACGGCCGTCTACCCTGACGGATCACGCGTCGACGCGGCCCGGTTCGCCTTCGGGTTCGGGCTCGCTTTCCGGTTCGTCCTCGGCCACCCCATCGAAGAAGTCCGTCGCCACCTGCTGATCGCGCGTTCGCCTGAACGGCGGCAGGCTCTGCCAGATGCGCCGCCCATACGGCTTGGTGACCAGGCGCGGGTCGCAGATCATCAGCACGCCGCGATCGGTCTCGTCGCGGATCAGACGTCCCGCGCCCTGCTTCAGGCTGATCACGGCGGTCGGTAGCTGGTAGTCCATGAAGGGATTGCCGCCCCGCCTGGCGAGCGCGTCCAGACGCGCCGCGAGCACCGGATCGTCGGGCGGCGCGAACGGCAGCTTGTCGATGACCACGAGCGACAACGCCTTGCCCCTCACGTCGATGCCTTCCCAGAAACTCTGACTGCCGACCAGCACGGCATTGCCCGCGCGCCGGAAGCGTTCGAGCAGTTCGCTGCGACCGCTCTCGCCCTGCATCAACAGCGGAAAGTCGCAGCCTTCCTGCTCGATGCGCGCCTTCAGCAACTCGGCCGCGGTCCGCACGGCGCGCAGCGTCGTGCACAGCACGAACGTGCGTCCGCCCGCGGCCCGGATCACCGGCCAGGCCGCGTCGACGACTGCCGCCGTGTAGCGCGCGCTGAGCGGCTCCGGCAGTCCCTCGGGCAGATAGAGCAGGCCCTGCGTCGCGTAGTCGAAGGGACTCGGCCAGCTTCGCGCATCGGCAGCGGACAAGCCGAGCTGCGCCGTGAAGTGTTCGAAGTCGTTCTTCACGGCGAGCGTGGCCGACGTGAAGATCCACGCGCGCGGCGTTCCGGCCCGCTCGCGATCGAAGACCTCGGCGACCGACAGCGGCGTGCGATGCAACTGCAACGCATGCGTGAAGGTTTCCAGCCAGCGGATCGTCGGCGCCGACGTATCCGGAGCATCCGGCGCCTTCCAGCGCGCGATGCGCTCCTGCAGCGCGAGCGCGCGACGCCAGCATTGCTCCAGCGACTCGGCGCGTTCGGCCTGGCTTTCCAGGATGCGGGCGAGAGCCGCGAGTGCGCGTTCGAGTTCGGCGAGCGCGCCGTGGAGCGGTGACGAGGACGGCACCTGATCGAGGTTGAGGCGGGTCGTGTCGACGCCGAGCGACAAGCGCAGATCGCGCGCCGCTTTCTCGACGGGCGCGACCGCGTCGAGCCAGACCAGGGCGTCGCGCGCGTGACGATGGCCCTCGGCCAGCACGTCGCGCGCCAGCTCCAGGATCTGCGCTGTCGACGTCGTCTCACCGAAGAACAGCGTCGCGGTCTCGGGCAGTTGATGCGCTTCGTCGAACACGACGGTATTGGCCGTCGGCAGCAGATCCGTGATCCCTTCTTCGCGCAACACCAGGTCCGCGAAGAACAGGTGGTGGTTGACCACCACGACATCGGCGTCCTGCGCCGCACGACGCGCCTTCATCACGAAGCACCTCGTGTAATGCCCGCACTCCGTGCCGAGGCAGTTGTCGCGCGTCGACGTGACGAGATTCCAGATCGGCGCCTGCTCGGGCACCTCGGCCAGTTCGGCCCGATCGCCGCTCCCGGTCGACTGCATGAAGCGGACGATCGACCGCAGGTGGATCGCGTCCTGACGTGTCGTGAGCCGACCGTTCTCCTGCGTCCGCTGCAGGTGTTCGTGGCACAGGTAATTGGACCGTCCCTTGAGCAGCGCCACGGTCACCGGCGCGCCGAGCGCCTCGCGCACCAGCGGGATGTCCTTCCGGAAGAGCTGATCCTGCAACGTCTTGGTGCCGGTCGACACGATCACCTTGCCGCCCCACAACATCGCCGGCGCGAGATACGCGAAGGTCTTGCCGGTGCCGGTGCCCGCCTCGGCGATCAGCGTGCCGCATTCGTCGATCGCGCGCGCGACGGCGGCGGCCATCTCGATCTGCCCGCTCCGCGGCCGATAGCCGCGGACACGACTCGCGAGCCGGCCGCCTTTACCGAAGACATCGGCGAGGGCGGCGTCGCGATCGGTCGATGGAGCATCGGTGGATGAAGCAAGGGT
>CAZZWS010000083.1:1150-15996 GCA_964657795.1 Beijerinckiaceae bacterium | reverse complement strand
CCGCCAGATACCTCATCACCGACGATGACCTCGTGGTCCTCGCATCCGAGACCGGTGTGCTGCCCATCCCCGAGTCGCGCGTCGTCAAGAAGTGGCGGCTGCAGCCCGGCAAGATGTTCCTGATCGACACCGAGGCCGGCCGCATCATCGAGGATGCCGAGCTCAAGAACTCGCTGGCCAACGCCAAGCCGTATCGCGAGTGGATCAGCCGCATCCGCATCAAGCTGGACTCGCTGGAAGAGGCGGTCGACATCCCGACCGAGACGGCCACCGCCGCGGTCGACAACTCGAGCCGCGCATCGCTGCTCGATCGGCAGCAGGCGTTCGGCTACACGCAGGAAGACTTGCGGATGCTGATGGCTCCGATGGCGACGGCCGGCGAGGAAGCGACCGGCTCGATGGGCAACGACTCGCCGCTCGCCGTGACGTCCGATCGCGACAAGCCGCTGTTCAACTACTTCCGCCAGTTGTTCGCGCAGGTCACCAATCCGCCGATCGATCCGATCCGCGAGCAGCTCGTGATGTCGCTCGTGTCCTTCGTCGGACCGAAGCCCAACCTGCTCGACGTCAACAACATCAACCCGCCGATGCGCCTCGAGGTGTCGCAGCCGCTGCTGGACGTCATCGACATGGCGGTCATCCGCAGCATCGAGAAGCACACGTCGAACAAGTTCAAGAGCCACGAGCTCGACATCTGCTATCCGGTCGCATGGGGCGCCGAAGGCATCGAGGCACGGCTCGCGTCGCTCTGTGCCGAAGCCGTGGATGCGGTCAAGTCGGGCTTCAACATCCTGATCGTGTCGGACCGGAAGATCGATGCGACGCAGGTCGCCATCCCGGCCCTGCTCGCGACGGCCGCGATCCATCAGCACCTGGTCGCGAAGGGTTTGCGGACATCGACCGGGCTCGTCGTCGAGACGGGTTCGGCGCGCGAGGTGCATCACATCGCGGTGCTCGCGGCCTATGGCGCCGAGGCCGTCCATCCTTACCTCGCGATGGAGACGCTGACCGCGATCCACGCCGACCTGCCGGGTGACCTGTCGGCCGAGAAGGCCATAGCCAACTACACGAAGGCCGTCGGCAAGGGCTTGATGAAGGTCATGTCCAAGATGGGCATCTCGACCTACATGTCGTATTGCGGCGCACAGATCTTCGAGGCGGTCGGCCTGTCGCGCTCGCTGATCGACCAGTACTTCAAGGGCACGGCGTCGAGCATCGAGGGCATCAACGTGTTCGACGTGGCCGAGGAGGCGATCCGCCTGCACAACCGCGCGTTCGGCAACGACCCGGTGCTCGAGACGATGCTGGACGCCGGCGGCGAGTACGCCTATCGCACGCGCGGCGAGGCGCACATGTGGACGCCGGACACCATCGCCAAGCTGCAGCACGCGACGCGCGGCGACAGTTACTCGACGTACAAGGAATACGCGACGCTCATCAACGACCAGAGCAAGCGCCTGATGACGCTGCGCGGTCTCTTCGAGTTCAAGGTCGACCCGACGAAGGCCATCCCGCTGTCGGAAGTCGAGCCTGCGACGGCCATCGTGCGACGTTTCGCGACCGGCGCCATGTCGCTCGGCTCGATCTCGACCGAAGCCCACGCGACGCTGGCGGTCGCGATGAATCGCATCGGCGGCAAGTCCAATACCGGCGAGGGCGGCGAGGACCCGGCGCGTTACGAGAACGAATTGAAGGGCATCAAGCTGCCGGCCGGTTCGACGCTCGCGTCGCTGCTCGGCAAGACCGCCATCGTCGCCGACGTCGCCTTGCAGGAAGGCGACTCGCTGCGCTCGAAGATCAAGCAGGTCGCGTCCGGCCGCTTCGGCGTCACGGCGGCATACCTGTCGTCGGCCGACCAGATCCAGATCAAGATGGCGCAGGGCGCGAAGCCCGGCGAGGGCGGTCAGTTGCCCGGCCACAAGGTCTCGGAGTACATCGCCAAGCTGCGCTTCTCGGTGCCGGGGGTCGGCCTCATCTCGCCGCCGCCCCATCACGACATCTATTCGATCGAGGATCTCGCGCAGCTGATCCACGACCTCAAGAACGCCAACAGCCGCGCGTCGATCTCGGTCAAGCTGGTGTCCGAAGTCGGCGTCGGCACCGTCGCCGCGGGCGTCGCGAAGGCCAAGGCCGATCACGTCACCATCGCCGGTCACGACGGGGGCACCGGCGCGTCGCCGATCTCGTCCATCAAGCATGCCGGCACGCCGTGGGAGCTCGGTCTCGCCGAGACGCAGCAGACGCTGGTGCTCAACCGGCTGCGCGGGCGCATCACGGTCCAGGTCGACGGCCAGATGAAGACCGGGCGCGACGTCGTCATCGGCGCGATGCTGGGGGCGGACGAGTTCGGCTTCGCCACCGCGCCGCTGGTGGTCGAGGGCTGCATCATGATGCGCAAGTGCCACCTCAACACCTGTCCGGTCGGCGTGGCGACGCAGGACCCGGTGCTGCGGGCCAAGTTCGCGGGCAAGCCGGAACACGTCGTCAACTTCTTCTTCTTCGTGGCCGAGGAAGCGCGCGAGATCATGGCGCAGCTCGGCATCCGCACGGTCGACGAGATGATCGGCCGCACCGAGTTCCTCGACATGAAGAAGTCGGTCGATCACTGGAAGGCGAAGCGCCTCGACTTCTCGCGCATCTTCCACCAGCCCGCGATGCCGTCGGATGTCGCGCGTCGGCATGTCGAGAGCCAGGATCACGGGCTCGACAAGGCGCTCGACCGCAAGCTCATCAAGCGCGCGGAGCCCGCGCTCGAACGCGGCGAGAGCGTGTCTTTCATCACGCCGGTCCGCAACGTCAACCGCACGATCGGCGCGATGCTGTCCGGCGAGGTCGCGCGACGTTACGGTCACAAGGGACTGCCCGACGACACGATCCACGTGCAATGCAACGGCGTGGCGGGTCAGAGCTTCGGCGCGTTCCTCGCGCACGGCATCACGCTCGACCTCGTCGGCGACGCCAACGACTACGTGGGCAAGGGCCTGTCCGGCGGCCGCATCATCGTGCGGTCGCCCAACGACTTCCGCGGCTTCGGTCCCGACCACATCATCGCCGGCAACACGGTGATGTACGGCGCGATCGCCGGCGAGGCCTACTTCAACGGCGTCGCGGGCGAACGCTTCGCGGTCCGCAACTCGGGCGGCACGGCGATCGTCGAAGGCGTCGGCGATCACGGCTGCGAGTACATGACCGGCGGCACGGTCGTCGTGATGGGGCAGACCGGACGCAACTTCGCGGCCGGCATGTCGGGCGGTGTCGCGTACGTGCTCGATGAAGACGGCGACTTCGCGAAGCGCTGCAATACGGCCATGGTCGAACTCGGACCGGTCGAGCGCATCGCCGACTCGTCCAAGACGAAGCAGCCGGCGCGCCATCAAGGCCGTGTCGACGAGGAACACCTGCGCGACCTCGTCGAGAGGCACTACCGCTACACCGGTTCGTTCCGTGCGCGCGAGATCCTCGCGAAGTGGGAGGACATGTGCGGCAAGTTCGTGCGGGTCATGCCGTCGGACTATCGACGCGTGCTGCAGACGGCGAGCGAAGGGTTGCGCAGCGTGCCGGACGTGCAGCCGGCGAAGATCGCGGCGTAGCCGTGTCATCCCGGCGCAGGCCGGGGCCTCATTACCGATGTCACCCCGGGGTGACAAGTTCAACGTTCATCACCGAGCAAGCATATGGGCAAGATCACCGGATTCATGGAGTTCCAGCGTCTCGCCGAGACGGCCGAGCCGCCGGTCGCGCGCCTCAAGCACTTCCGCGAGTTCGTCGGGCATCTCGACGCCGTCGAAGCGAAGCAGCAGGGCGCGCGTTGCATGGACTGCGGCATCCCGTTCTGTCAGAGCGGCTGCCCGGTCAACAACATCATTCCGGACTGGAACGACCTGGTCTATCGCGGCGAGTGGAAGAGCGCGATCGACGTGCTGCACTCGACCAACAACTTCCCCGAGTTCACCGGCCGCGTGTGCCCCGCGCCGTGCGAAGCCGCGTGCGTCCTCAACATCAACAACGACGCGGTCGGCATCAAGTCCATCGAGCACGCCATCATCGACAAGGCGTGGACCGAAGGCTGGGTCGTGCCGCAACCGGCCGCGCATCGCACCGGCCGGAAGGTCGCGGTCGTCGGCTCCGGGCCCGCGGGCCTCGCGACCGCGCAGCAACTCGCGCGCGCGGGACACGACGTGACGGTCTTCGAGAAGAGCGATCGCATCGGCGGCCTGCTGCGTTATGGCATTCCGGACTTCAAGATGGAGAAGTCGCACATCGACCGGCGCATCGAGCAGATGATCGAGGAGGGCGTGACGTTCCGGACCGGCGTGCATGTGGGCATCGACGGTGAGGACGGCATGACGATCGAAACCTTGCGCGCGTCGTTCGATGCCGTCGTGCTGGCCGGCGGCGCCGAGACGCCGCGCGACCTGCCGGTGCCGGGCCGCGAGCTGAAGGGCGTCCACTTCGCGATGGAGTTCCTGCCGTCGCAGAACAAGGTGAACGCCGGCGATCGCATCAAGGGCCAGATCCTCGCCACCGACAAGCACGTGCTCGTGATCGGCGGCGGCGACACCGGCAGCGACTGCGTCGGCACCAGCAACCGTCAGGGCGCGACGTCGATCACGCAGATCGAGCTGTTGCCTCAACCGCCGACGCAGGAGAATCGTCCGCTGACCTGGCCGTACTGGCCGCTCAAGATGCGGACGTCGTCGTCGCACGAGGAAGGCGTCGCGCGCGACTGGTCGATCGTGACGAAGGCCTTCAAGGCCGGCACCGGCAAGGACAAGGACCGCGTGAAGGCGGTGACCGCGGTGCGGGTCGAGTGGAAGAAGGACGAGACGAGCGGCGCGATGAAGCTGGTGGAGGTCGAGGGCTCCGAGTTCGACATCCCGGCCGACCTCGTGCTGTTCGCTATGGGCTTCACGGGGCCGGTCACGAAGGGTCTCGTCGATGGGCTCGGCATCGCGAAGGACAACCGCGGCAACGTGGCGGCACCGACCGAGGGCGAGCGCAGCTATCGCACGTCGGACGAGAAGATCTTCGCGGCGGGCGACGTCCGGCGCGGGCAGTCGCTGGTGGTGTGGGCGATCCGCGAAGGACGGCAATGCGCGCGGGCGGTGGATCAGTTTCTGATGGGGCACTCGACGCTACCGCGCTGACGCGGATCGGTCGGCGCGGCGCGCCGACGGGAACTACATGCGTTCCTTCGCGCCCGACCGGATCAGCCCCCAGTTGACCGGATAGGCCGTGCAGAAGCCGGCGATCATCGCCAGTTGCATCACGGATCACTTCGAAGGCGACGAGAAAGAGCGAGGCCGCGCCGAGCCGGAGCGCGGCAATCGACAGGAGATGGAAGGTCTCGCGAGGCGTAGGGGCGATCCGGAAGCCGGGCTCGCGCGAGCCGAGGCCGGGACCACGAAACTGACGGTGGCGCAGGACTACGACGCGCAAGCTCGATGCGGCGCGCGGCGCGCGCAGCAAACTTCCGGGATTTCGCAGATTGCATGCGGTGCCGTCGACCACGCGGGAGCGCGGGCACGACGACGTCGTCCTGGCCGCGCGCAGGCGGCGCGGCATCCGATCGGCTTTCCATGGATCGCCGCGCGACGGGGAAGCGTCCCGTGTCGATCAGTGCGCGGTTCCGAGATACGCGGCCTTGACGCCCGGATCGTCCTTCAGCTTGCTCGCCTCACCATGTGTCGCGATGCGGCCGTTCTCCAGCACGTAGCCGTAGTCGGCCACGGCCAGCGCGGCGGCGGCGAACTGTTCGACCAGCAGCATCGTCACGCCCTCGGACTTGAGCCGCGCGATGATGCGGAAGACCTCGTCGACGAGGATCGGCGCGAGGCCCATCGACGGCTCGTCGAGCAGGATGACTTCCGGCGCGAGCATCACGGCACGCGCCATCGCGAGCATCTGCTGTTCGCCGCCCGACAGCGTGCCGGCGAGCTGCAGGCGACGTTCCTTCAATCGCGGGAACAGTTCGAGTGCCCGTTCGAGATCGGCCGCGACGTCGCCTTTCGGCCGCGCGCCGGTCAGACGCGGGAAGGCGCCGAGCACGAGGTTGTCGGCGACCGTCATGGTCGAGAAGACGCGGCGGCCCTCCGGCGAATGCGCGATGCCGAAGCGCGCGATGCGATGGGAATCGAGGCCGTCGATGCGCTTGTCCTGGCCGCCCACCGCGAGCGAGATCGTGCCCGCGGTCGGCTTGATCATCCCCGAGATGGCGCGCATCGCGGTCGTCTTGCCGGCGCCGTTCGAGCCGATCAGCGTGACGACCTTGCCCTTCGGCACCGTCATCGAGATGCCGTGCAGCACCTTGACCTTGCCGTAACCCGCTTCGAGGTTGTCGATCGTGAGCATGTCAGTGCGTGGCCGCGACGTCGCTGCCCACGCTGCCTCCCAAGTACGCCTCGATCACCTTCTCGTCGGCCTGGATCTCGGCAGGCTTGCCTTCGGCGATCTTCTGCCCGAAGTCGAGCACCGACACGGTGTCGCAGACCCCCATCACCACGTCCATGTGATGCTCGATCAGGATCACCGTGATGCCGAAGTCGCGCACCTTGCGGATGATGGCGACCAGCTCCTTGATGTCGGGCGCGGTGAGGCCGGCGGCGGGTTCGTCGAGCAGCAGCAGCTTGGGGTCGAGCGCGAGCGCCCGCGCGATCTCGAGGACGCGCTGCTTGCCGTACGGCAGGTTGCGGGCCTCCTCGTTGGCCGCGTACGCGAGGCCGACGAACTGCAGCAGGCTCAACGCGCGTTCGCGGGCCGCCGTCTCCTCGCGGCGGGCGCGCGGCATGGTCAGGCCCACTTCGACGAGGTTGGCGTTGAACGTGTGATGCAGGCCGACCAGCACGTTCTCGAGCGCGGTCATCTCGCCGAACAGCTGCACGTTCTGGAACGTCCGCGCGATGCCGGACAACGCGATCCGGCTCGGCGCCTCGCCCCCGATCTGCCTGCCGCCCCACGTGACGGTGCCGCCGGTGGGCGTGTAGATGCCGGTCAGCACGTTCATCATCGTGCTCTTGCCGGAGCCGTTGGGCCCGATCAGGCCGTGGATGCTGCCGCCGCGCACGGCGAGGTCGACATCGTAGAGCGCCTTCAGTCCGCCGAATTGCATCAACATGTTCTTGACGTCGAGGATCACCCCGCCCGATGCGGTGGCTGCTTGAGATGTGGTGACGGTCTCGACCAGAGCGCCTTCGGACGATGTGGCCTGCGCCGTGTCGACCGAAGCGCTGACGGTACGTCGACCGAGGTTGAGGAACGTCCGCACGAAGCCGACGATGCCGTCCTGCAGGTAATAGACGACGAGCAGGATCATCAGGCCGAAGATGGTCAGTCGCCAGTCGGTGATGGACTTCTGGGTGAAGGCGAAGACGGCCAGGCCGACCGTGCCGGCGATCGGCACGCCGACGCGCTGCAACGTCGTCCGTCCGCGCGCGATGCTGATGCCGGCGCCGACGACCACCACGACGGCCAGCGCGGTCGCGACGATGCGGAACAGGCTGATGTCGTCGAGCAGCTTCGGGAGCAACACGACGATGACCGAGCCGAGAAGCGCGCCGCTGCGGGTCTTGCGGCCGCCCATGATGATAGCCAGCAGGAAGAGGATCGTCAGCTCGAAGTTGTACGTGTTGGGCGAGATGTACTGCTCGGAATACGTGTAGAGCGACCCGGCCAGACCCGCGAAGCCGGCGCTGATGACGAACGCGTAGACCTTGTAGCGATAGACCGAGACGCCCATGCAGTCGCATGCCACCGGACTGTCGCGCAGCGCCTCGAACGCGCGGCCGAGATGCGACTTGAGGATGCGGTGCACGATGACCAACGAGACGACGAGCGTCGCGGCGATCAGCCAGTAGTACGCGCGCTCGTCGAAGTGATAGCCGTCGATCGTGGGCTTGGGCACGCGCAGCCCCATCGGCCCTTCGGTCAGGAAGTCCATCTCGTTGATGAGGATCTGGATGATCGTGCCGAACGCCAGCGTCACCATCGCGAGGTAGGGGCCGGTCACGCGCAGGGCGGGCAACGCGAGGATGGCGCCGAACGATGCCGTGACGGCGATGGCGGCCGGCATCGTGAAGTAGATCGGGATGCCGAACTTGCTGAACAGCACGCCCGCGGTGTACGCCCCGATGCCGAACAGCCCGGCGTGGCCGAGCGAGACCTGACCGGTGTACCCGACCACGATGTCCAGTCCGAAGAGCAGGATCGCGTAGATCATGATCGTCTCGGCCAGATGGATGTAGTACGTGTTGGGCACGAGCAGCGGGAAGACGACCAGCGCGACGAGCGCGATGGCGATACCGGTCATGCGGAGCCCGAGGTTGGGCTTGCGTACCGGCGCACGCGAAGATATCGATGCCACGGTCGTACTCATACCTTCTTGATCGCCGACTTGCCGAACAGCCCGGCCGGCTTGATCGCGAGCACGAGCAGCAGCAGCACGAGGCCGGGCACGTCCTTGTAGCCGGTCGACAGGTAGAAGCCCGTGGTGGTCTCGGCGATGCCGAGGATGACGCCGCCGACGATCACGCCATAGCCCGACGACAGGCCGCCGATGATGGCCACCGCGAACGCCTTGAGTCCGAGCACCGCGCCCATCGTCGCGCCGGTCAGCGTCAGCGGCGCGATCAGCACGCCGGCGAACGCGGCGGTCAGCGAGCTCAGGCCGTACGAGAACGTGATAACGAGGCCGGTGTTGATGCCCATCAGTCCCGCGGCGTCGCGATCGTTGGACGTCGCGACGACGGCCTTGCCGTAGATGGTCTTGCGATTGAAGAACTCGACGGCGACCATCATCACGATGGCGCCGGCCACGACCAGCAACTCCATCGGCAGCACGTTGGCGCCGAAGACGTGCAACGGCGACTCGGGCAGCGGCGACGGGAAGCGCAGGTCGTCGCGCCCCCACACGTTCTCGGCCACGTTGCGGAAGATGATGCCGAGGGCGATGGTCGACATGATCCAGCCGAACTCGGACTTGATCTTGATGGCGGGACGCACCGCGATGCGTTCGACGAAGGCGCCCTGCACGAAGCCGAAGGCGCAGACCAGCGGGATCATCAGCCAGTAGTTCACGCCGAGATTGACGAGCGTCAACCCGACCATCGCGCCGAGCATCAGCGCCTCGCCCTGACCGAAATTGAGCGTGCCCGACGTCGAGAACGTGAGCTGATAACCGAACGCGATGACGGCGTAGATCATGCCCAGCGCGATGCCGCTGTAGATCAGCTGAAGCAGGATCGTCATCGGGGTGTGCTCGGCTCGTGCATCAGGTTCTCGACTTCAGGGTCTGCGGTCGAACGGTGCGACGCATCACGATAAAAGGGCCGCGCCGCACATCGCGACGCGGCCCTTGACCGGACGGTCCGTCTACTTCTTCGCGACTTCCTTCGTGCGCACGTCGGCGCCCTTCTTCTGGTCGTCGTCGTACGCGTAGACCACCTTGCCGCCCTTGACTTCGCCGAACACCGGGATGTTGGCCGTGATCGCTTCGTGGTCGTCCTTGCTGAACGGCTTGTCGTAGGTCGTGACGACGCCGTCGACCTTCGTCGTCAGGTTCTCGAGCGCGGCCTTGACCTTGGGTCCGTCGGTGCTGCCGGCCTGCTTCATCGCAGCGGCCAGCAGGTAGATCGAGTCGTAGCCTTGCGCGGCGGATACCGGCGAATCGATGCGGTCGTTCTTCGGCTTGAATTCTTTCAGGTACGCCGTGATGAACGACTTGCGCTTCGGCGTGTTGGCATCCTGGATGAAGGTCTGCGGCATCCGCGCGCCTTCGCCGCCGGGACCGGCGTTGTCGATGTAGTTGGCCATCGACAGCGTCCAGCTGCCGACGATGGGCACCTTCCAGCCGAGCTTCGTCATGCCGTTGGCGATCTGCGCGAGCTCCGGGCCGATGCCGTAGGTCAGCACCGCGTCGGCGCCGGCTTCCTTGGCCTTCAGCAGCTGCGGCGTCATGTCGACGTCCTTGATGTTGAACTTCTCGACCGTCACGGCCTTCATGCCCTTGGCCGACAGCGCCTTCTCGAGGTCGGCCTTGCCGAGCTGGCCGTAGTTGGTGGAGTCGGCGAGGATCGCGACCTTCTTGAAGCCGCGCTTGACGGCCTCGTCGACGATCATCGGCGCCTGGATCGAGTCGTTGGCCGCGTTGCGGAAGACGTAGTTGTCGGGCTGGTCGGTGAACTGCTTCGTGATGATCGAACCGGTCGCGACGTTGTTGATCACCGGGATCCTGGCTTCCTGATAGAAGCGCTGGGATGCCAACGCGACGCCCGTGTTGATGTATCCCACGGTCGCGGACACCTTCTCCTTGTTGATCAGCTCCTCGGCGATCTGCACGCCGCGCTCGTTCTTCGCCTCGTCGTCGCGTTCCACAGCTTCGAGTTGACGACCGAGCACGCCGCCGGACTTGTTGATCTCGTCGATCGCGAGCCGCACGCCATCGCGCATCGAGACGCCCATCGACGACGAGCCGCCGGTGAAAGGACCGTCGACGCCGATCTTGATCGGGTCGGCGGCGTGGGCGGCGGAGCCGATCAGGGACAGCGAAGCGGCGAGCGCCGTGGCGCAGGCGAGTAATTTGAATCCGTGGATCATGCGGGTCTCCTTTGGATGTCGCTCGGAACCTTCGATCGACGCCGGCGCAAGGCTTGCGTTCTGGCGTCGTCCGTCGCTTCGTGCGACTGGTGATGCAATGTGAAGCGACTTGGGACGTGACTCACTGTCCGGTGCATGACGCGACACCGAAGCGCGTCGTCGTCAAGGCGACCGTGGCCGTCGACCGCGAAGCCGTGCAACGAGCGGCGAAGGTATCCGAGACCTCACAGCAGTCCCATCCGAACTAACCCTGAAGCACGAACGATCGGCGCAGCTTCGTACGCATCGTTGTCCGAAAACTGCCAGCGCACATTCTCCGATCGCCCGAGACTGGGGACTTCGAAGGAGTTCACATGCGTTCGTCCGATCTGTGCCGTCTCGTCCTCCTCGCCGCGCTGTGGGGCGGCTCGTTCCTCCTGTATCGCATCGTGGCTCCGGCGCTCGGTTCCGTCTTGTCGGCCGAGCTGCGGGTCGCGATCGCGGCGGTCGCGCTGCTCGCATGGCACCGGATCGTCCGATCCCCATTCGACGGGCGCCAGCATCGACGTGCGATGGCCGTCGTCGGGGTCTTCAACTCCGCGCTTCCGTTCGCGTTGTTCGGCTTCGCGGCGCATGCGTTGCCGGCCGCCTATCTCGCGATCCTCAACGCCACGTCGCCTCTGTTCGGAGCGCTGATCGCGCGCGTGTGGCTCGACGAAGCGCTCGATCTTCGACGCGTGGTCGGCACCGTGGCGGGTCTGCTCGGCGTCGCCGCACTGGTCGGCCTCGGGCCGGTCGCCGTGGACGCGAACACGCTTTGGGCGGCCGCGGTGTGTCTGGTCGCCGCAGCGAGCTACGGCTTCGCCGGCAACTACACCCGGCGTCTGGCTCGCCCCGTTCCACCGGCGTCGATGGCGACCGGCTCGCAGATCGCGGCGGCACTCGTGATGTTGCCGCTGCTGCCGTTCGGACCGAAGCCGTTGCCGCTCACGGGGACGCTCGTCGGCGCGACGCTGATGCTCGGTCTCGTATGCACGGCGCTCGCTTACCTGCTGTATTTCAGATTGATCCGCGACGTCGGCGCCACGCGGGCGCTGACGGTGACGTTCCTGGTCCCGCTGTTCGCGATCGGCTGGGCCTGGTTGATTCTGAACGAGGTACCGACCTGGCGGATGGGCATCGGTGCGGCACTCGTGCTCGTGGCGACAGGCCTCATCGTCGGCAGGACGGCCACGTCGGTCAGGCCCGCGCGAACGTCGCGGACGACGCCTGCCTGACTCATAGGGAGGGACAAAAAACCCGCGCTCGAATCCGGGCTTACATCAGCAGCAGCATCGCCTGCGTCTCCGCGTATTCCTTCGGCAGCTTCTTGAAGCCGCTCTTGGCGAAGCGCGACCAGCGGCCGATGACGGCGGCGACGATGAGGTTGGCGCGCTCCGCGACGTAACGCTCGTTCTCCGGCGTTCCTGCCTGCGCCGCCGCGACCTTGAGGCACTGCTTCAGCGACGCCTCGATGCGATCCATCATCTGGTTCATGCGCACCGTGAGGCGCTCGTCCTCGATCACCAGCGCATCGCCGATCAGCACACGCGTCATGCCGCGGTTGGTCTGGGCGAACTCGAGCAGCATGAGGATGATGCGGCGCGCCTGCTTCACGCCGTCTTCCTCGCTCGCGGTGATCTGGTTGATGAGACCGAAGACGGTCTCCTCGATGAACGCGATGAGGCCTTCGAACATCTGCGCCTTGCTCGCGAAGTGGCGGTACAACGCCGCTTCGGAGACATCGAGCCGCTTGGCCAGCGCCGCGGTGGTGATGCGCTCGCCCTTCGGATGCTCGAGCATCGTCGCGAGCGTCTGCAGGATCTGCAGCTTGCGTTCGCCGGGCTTGGCGATCTTGCGTTTCGCGGTCGGCGCTGCGTCGGGATCGGAGGAAACCAACGCGTCTGCCAGGGCTTCTGCCATCGTCGCTTTCGCGTTGCCGACCCGCGCTCAGCGCAGGAAGCGCCGCCGTCGGATCAGATCGGTGACGGATTCTACGCGAAGCCCCGCGCCGCTCGGCACGCGGTACAGCGGCGAAGCATGCGCTCGCTTGGCCTGGCGCTTGGCTTGCACATCGTAGCCTCGGACGTAGACGCCACGCATGCCGATCGATCGTGCGCCGCGCAGGTTGAGGACGCTGTCCTCGATCAGGATCGCGCGTGACGGATGCACTTTTTCCTTCGCCAGCAACATGCGGAACATGCTCGGCGACGGCTTGGGCCTGAAGCGCCCGAGCAATCGCATCTGTTCGATGTGATAGCGCTTCCTGATGACTCTCGACAGACCGATCTGGCGCAGCACCGTGGTGGTGTAGATCGACGGCGCGTTGGTGATCAGCACCTTGCGGCCGGGCAGGCGCCGGAACAGTTCGGACAGGCCGCGCTCGGCGCGGATCAGTTGCCCCAGCATCGGATCGGACACGAAGGCGTGCGTCTCGCGCAGGAAGGCGTGCGGCTCGACGGCGTGATGACGGATCAGGCCGAGCAGCGTGGTGCCGTAGCGATGCCAATAGTCGGTGCGGATGCGATCGGCTTCGACCTGATCGACCGCGAGATTGGCGATCAGCCAGTTGGACATCGAGCGATTCATCTCGCCGAAGATGCGATGCGACGCGTCGTGGAGCGTGTTGTCGAGGTCGAAGAACCAGACGGGTCTTGCGCGGTGACTCTTCAATGGTTTGGCGCGTCGGGGCGGTTGAGTTCAGCTGGGAGGCTCGACCTCCATAGTATCGGTCATGCGCAAGCGATTCGACGCCGCGTCGACGGCGCTCCGCAAAAGCCTCGTGGTGCAACGTCGTGCTCTCGTTCCGTGTGTTTCTTTCGTGCAATTCATCCACGATAAGAGGGGATGGCGGTGATTCGGAGCATCACGTTCACCGCGGACAAGCCAGCGATTCTGCGGTCATCAGCTTTCAGGTCGTTCGGGAAGCGCTGCAAATCATGACGCGGAAAGCGCGCGTGATCGCGAGCGAAATGGACGCTGCCACGTTCCTCGAAGCGATCCTCGTGCCGTCGTGGAAGCTACATCCCGGCCCCGGTCTTTATCGACGGGCGTTGGAATCCAGGCAAAGCAGGGCTTCGCTTTATACGACAGCCTGATCGTGGCGTCCGCGCTGGAAGCCGGCTGCAAATGTTTGCTCACCGAAGACCTGCGGCACGGCCAACGCATCAATGGCCTGCGCCGAGAATCCATTCAAGCAGGGTCGGTCGACCTCAGTAGCTCCGGATCATCGTCCCCACGCCCCGATCCGTCAGGATCTCCAGCAGCAGACAGTGCGGCACGCGGCCGTCGATGATGTGCACCGCGTTGACGCCGCTCTTCGCGGCTTCGAGCGCCGACGAGATCTTGGGCATCATGCCGCCCGAGATCGTGCCGTCCTTGAACAGCTCGTCGATGGTCCGTGCCGTCAGGCCGGTCAGCAGGTTGCCCTGCTTGTCGAGCACGCCCGGCGTGTTGGTCAGCATCACCAGCTTCTCGGCCTTGAGGATCTCGGCCAGCTTGCCGGCCACGAGGTCGGCGTTGATGTTGTAGCTCTCGTTGTCGGCACCGAAGCCGATCGGGCTGATGACGGGGATGAACGCGTCGTCCTGCAACGCCTTGACGACCGCCGGGTTGATCGATTCGATCTCGCCGACGTGGCCCATGTCGTAGAACACGTTCGGGTCCTTGACGTCCTGCATCTTGATCTTCCGCGCGCGGATCAGGCCGCCGTCGCGGCCGGTCAGGCCCACCGCCTGGCCGCCCGCGTGATTGATCAGCCCGACGATGTCCTGCTGGACTTCACCGGCCAGGACCCATTCGACGACTTCCATCGTGTCCTCGTCGGTGACGCGCATGCCCTGGATGAAGCTGCCGCTCTTGCCGACCTTCTTCAGCGCGTCGTCGATCTGCGGGCCGCCGCCGTGGACCACGATCGGGTTCATGCCCACCAGCTTCAGCATCACGACGTCGTGCGCGAAAGCGGCCTGCAGCGTCTTGTCGACCATCGCATTGCCGCCGTACTTGACGACGATGGTCTTGCCGTGGAAGCGGCGCAGATAGGGCAACGCCTCCGACAGGATCTCGGCCTTGAGCGACTGAGGGACGGGATGGTTCGCGGACTCGGTCGTGCTCGCGGTCGACGTGGACATCGGAATCCTTCGAGGTAGCGGAAATTGGAGGGTCGCAGCATGCGCCGGAAAGGCGCGCGGCCGTGCGGACGTCGTCGATCGGGTCAGGCCTGCGCGAAGCGATAGACG
>CAZZWS010000083.1:0-1140 GCA_964657795.1 Beijerinckiaceae bacterium | reverse complement strand
GTCGTCGCCGCGCCGCCGCGTCACCGCGCCCTGGTACCACAGCGCATGCAGATGGGCGAGCGCCTCGCCGAACGCGAAGAACAGCTGATGATGATCGAGCGGTCTATGGAACATCACCGGCACGATCTCCGCGGCCGTGCGCGGCACCGCGCAATGGGCGAGGACTTCCGCGAGCCGCGCATCGTGATGCTCGCGCAGTTGTTCGATGCGTCGATGCATGTGCATGAACGGCTTGCCGTGCGACGGCAGCACCAGCGTGTCGGCGGGAAGCGGGACGAATCGCTCCAGAGAATCGACGAACTGCTCGACCGGGCTGGCCTCGGGCTCCACGGCGTGGACGCTGACGTTGGTCGATATGCGCGGCAACAGCATGTCGCCGGAGATCAGCACGCCGCCGCGCTCGCCGTACAGCGACGCGTGTTCCGGCGAATGGCCGAAGCCGGTGATGACGCGCCAGACCTCGTGTCCGATCTCGATGGCCTCGCCGTCGGCGATGCGGCGGAACGTGAGCGGCATCTCGGGGACCAGCTGCTGGAAGTAGCCGGAGCGCCCGGACAGCGAAACGATCGCGGCCTCGTCGACCAGGCCATGCGCGTGGTAGTGCGCGACGACGCCCGGTCCGTAGCTGCCGGGCAACGCGGCCTGCAGCACGCGGCCCATGGCGTATTCGCCGAGCGTCATCCACAGCGGCGGTTCGGTGGTGCCCGACATCTGCTGTTGAAGCCAGGCTGCGTTCCCGATGTGATCCGGATGCGTATGCGTGCACAGGATGCGGACGATCGGCAGCCCGTCGAGCTCGTTCGCGATGACCTGCCGCCACAGGTCCTGCGTGATGTCGGATGCGATGCCGCAGTCGATCACGGTCCAGCCGTCGCGCCCGTCGAAACAATCGCGCAGCAGCCACAGGTTGATGTGGTCGAGCGCGAACGGCAGCGGCTTGCGAATCCACCAGATGCCCGGCGCCACGGCGAGCTTGCGGCCCGGCTCGGGCAGCGTGTCGGCGAAGGGGTAGTGCAGTTCGGCTTCGAGAGCATTCATGCGTGGCAGCGGTCGGTCCGGCCCCGATGGCCGGTGCGCGAATTCTAAGCGGTCGGGTTCGACGGCCGCCTGTCCTCCCCGCAACTGGAGCCCGAACTGGTC
>CAZZWS010000082.1:9637-16106 GCA_964657795.1 Beijerinckiaceae bacterium | reverse complement strand
GTCGGCAGGGTCGGCAGGGTTGGGGGAGCGGGCTGCTGGGCGTGGCGATCTTCAGCGGTTCGCTGCCGGCGACGCGGGTCGCGCTGGTCGGCTTCACGCCGCTGTTCCTGACAGCCGCGCGCGCCACGATCGCGGCCGCGCTCGCCGCGACGCTCCTCGTCGTGCTGCGCGAGTCACGTCCGCACCGAAGCGACATCGCGCCGCTGATCGTGGTCGCCGCCACCGTCGTCGTCGGCTTCCCGCTGCTGACCGCACTCGCGTTGCAGTACGTCACGTCCGCGCATTCGATCGTCTTCATCGGGTTCCTGCCTCTGTCGACCGCGATCTTCGGCGTCGTCAGGACCGGCGAAAGACCGCGCCCGTTGTTCTGGCTGTTCTCGGTGGCGGGCGGCGCGGCGGTCGCAGCCTTCGCATTCGCCAACGGTGGCCCGGCCTCGTCCGTGGGCGATCTGCTGATGGTGGCCGCCGTCGTCGTGTGCGGCCTCGGTTACGCCGAAGGCGCCCGCCTGTCCCGCCGACTCGGTGGCTGGCAGGTCATCTCGTGGGCGCCCGTGCTCGCGCTGCCCGTGATGCTGCCGCTCGCGATCGTCGTGCGGCCGGACACGGTCGCCGATATCTCAGCGCCGGCCTGGTCCGGACTCGCCTACGTCTCGCTGTTCAGCATGCTGATCGGCTTCGTGTTCTGGTATCGCGGGCTCGCGCTCGGCGGCATCGCGAGGATCGGTCAACTCCAGCTGCTACAGCCCTTCCTGGGACTCGCGCTGGCTGCCTGGCTGCTGCACGAATCGGTCGCCCCACCGATGATCTTCGCGACGGCATTCGTGGTGGTGTGCGTCGTCTTCGCCCGCAAGTACGCCTGAAGCGCTGCCTGGCTGATGCGAAGGCCGGAACAGTCGAGTCCTCTCGACGGAAGACGAGGCCCGGTGCTCCAGGGATTGGACAAGGTCCAATGCTCGACGCGAGTGGCCGCCCAACACAAGGCCGCGCGGCCGTTCGCCTCCAGCGCCGCGGCGGCCCGTCGACGATCCGCTTCGATCGATCGCGCTCGATGATCGACGCACGTGCAACTGCCGCCGTCGCGCCCGGGTCCGGCCGGCAGCCTGCGGACCGCGGAATCCGCGATCCATGTCACCGCTCATGCCGCCTCGCCGTCGATCAGGCGAACCTTCAGTCCGTCGGTGCTCAGGTGAATCTCGCGCTGCGGGAACGGAATCTCGAGCCCCGCCTCGATCAACGCGTCGTGAAGCGCCCACTTGTACGACGCGTCCGTCTTGCCGGGCGAAGTCGTCGCCGCGGCGCCCACCCACACCACCAGTTCGAAGTCCAACGACGACTCGGCGAAAGCGGTGAGCCACACCTCGGGCTCGCGGCCCGCGTCTCGCAGCGTGGCCGGAACGGCATCCGCGGCTCGCAGCGCGGCGGATCGAACGATCGCCTTGTCGCTGCCGTACGCGACGCCGAAAGGAATATGCATGCGGCGCAACGCGTCGCCGTAGGTCCAGTTGACCACACGCCCGTTGACGAACTCGCTGTTCGGGACGATCACGTCCACGTCGTCGTTGGTCGTGATGCGGGTGTAGCGCAGACCGATCTCACGCACGGTTCCGCGGGTGCCCGACTGCAGGTCGACGTAGTCCCCTTCCTTGAGCGTCTTCTCCAGCAGCAGCACCACACCCGAGAAGAAGTTGCTGAAGATGTTCTGCAGGCCGAAGCCGATGCCGACGCCGAGCGCACCTCCGACCACCGCGAAGCTCGCGAGGTTGATCCCGATCGCGTTCAGGCCGATCAGCGTCGCGAGGACCCAGATCGTGTAGCGGACGACGCGCGCCCATGCATAGATGATGCCGGCGCTGGTGGCGCGTCGCGCGCCGACCCGGCGGATGGCGGTCTCGATGCGAGCCGAGATCCACCACGCCGCGAAGATGATGACGAAGAGGCCGACGACGTTCTCGGCGTCGATCGGCGTCGTGCCCACGTTCAGGAACGGCGTCCTGATCCACTCCCAGAAGGTCTTGCCGTCGATCATTGGAGGCTGGTGATAGTCGTGGATGAAGTCGCGGATGACCGCTGCCGGATTGTCTTTTCCGGGGTCGCTCGCCGATGTCGGACAGTATCGTGTTCAGGTCTGTCGACCCGCTCGAAGGGAGGGCGGTCGAAGCCGCGAACGACACGATCACGATGACGATCTTCGGGGTTCGGGTTTAATCTTCAGCGCGCATGCTCATTCAGGAAATCATCCGCAGGAAGCGCGACGGCTGCGCGCTCGGCGACGCCGAGATCGCCACCTTCGTGGGCGGCATCGGCGACGGATCGGTCGGCGAAGGCCAGATCGCGGCCTTCGCGATGGCGGTCTTCTTCAACGACATGACGATGGACGAGCGCGTGGCGTTGACGCGCGCGATGTGCGCGTCGGGGCGCGTGCTGGCCTGGGACGGGATCGACCGACCCGTCGTCGACAAGCACTCCACCGGCGGCGTCGGCGACACCGTCTCGCTGATCCTCGCGCCGCTCGTCGCTGCCTGCGGCGGCGCCGTGCCGATGATCTCCGGTCGCGGCCTCGGCCATACCGGCGGCACGCTCGACAAGCTGGCCGCCATCCCCGGCTACGACGTGACGCCGGCGACCGATCGCTTCCAGAGCACCGTGCGCGACGTCGGCTGCGCGATCGTCGGGCAGACCGGCGACCTCGCGCCGGCCGATGCCCGCATCTACGCGACGCGCGACGTCACGGCGACCGTCGAATCGATCGCGCTGATCACGTCGTCGATCCTCTCGAAGAAGCTCGCGGCCGGCCTCCATGCGCTGACGATGGACGTCAAGGTCGGTTCCGGCGCGTTCATGCCGACCATCGAGAAGGCCCGCGAGCTGGCGGCCGGCATCGCCGCCGTCGGGCGCGGCGCGGGCCTCGCGACGACGGCGCTGCTGACGCCGATGGACCAGCCGCTCGCACCGTGCGCGGGCAACGCGATCGAGGTGCGACTGGCGATCGACCTGCTGACCGGACGACTCGCCGATCGCGCGCGAGCGAATCGCCTCGTCGACGTCACGATGGCCCTCGGCGTCGACATGCTGCGCTCGGCGAAGCTGGCGGCGACCGATGCGCAGGCGGATGCCCTGCTGCGCGATGCGTGGTCGTCGGGACGCGCCGCCGAACACTTCGCGCGGATGGTGGCGGCGCTCGGCGGTCCGGTCGATCTGCTCGAACGGGCCGACGTGCATCTGGCGCAGGCGACCCTTCGCCGCGACATCCGCGCACCATCGGACGGCGTCGTGCGCACGATCGACGTCCGCTTGCTCGGACTCGTGGTCGTCGCACTGGGCGGTGGAAGGCAGCGCGCCGACGACGTCGTCGACCCCGCGGTGGGGCTCGTCGATATCGTCGCGCTGGGCAGTCGGGTCAGCGCCGGCGACGTGCTGGCGACGGTCCTCGCTCGCAACGACGGCAGCGCCGATCGCGCGTTGGCGATGGGGGTGGGCTGCTTCGCCATCGATGCCGACGGCCAGGCCATCGCGCCGCTGCCGGCGCTGATCGAACGCATCGGCATCGACATGCCCTGAGGCGTGGCGGGCCGGCCCTCGTTCGGCGAATGGCTTGCTTATTGCTACACTGGATCGAATGATGGAAGCCTGTGAACCAGCCCGTGAACCACGCTGCGAGGCCGTCGTCGGACCGGGCTCGATCCCCTTCAGAGATCACGAGGAGAACGTGTTGAACAGATTCCTGCTGCCGCATGTTTCGCCCGCTGCCGCACCGGCGACCGGTCGCCGCGATGATCGGACCAGGGACGCCGTCAACCGATGAGCCCCCGCTTCTTCGACGAAATGACCGACGCGGCGTCCAGCGTCCGTCCGCACTATTCGCGCTTCAAGAGCTGGCTCGACGGCCAAGGCGCCGAGGCCATCGCCGACAAGCGCACCGAGAGCGACCTGATCTTCCGGCGCGTCGGCATCACGTTCGCGGTATACGGCGACCTCGACGACAGCGGTAACGGCACCGAGCGCACGATCCCGTTCGACATCATCCCGCGCATCATCCCGGCGTCCGACTGGCGCACCTTGCAAGCGGGTCTTCGCCAGCGCGTGACCGCGCTCAACCGCTTCATCCACGACGTCTATCACGATCAGGAGATCATGAAGGCGGGCATCGTCCCGACCGAGCGCATCCTCGGCAACACGCAGTTCAGGCCCGAGATGAAGGGCGTCGACGTGCCGAAGGGCATCTACGCGCACATCGCGGGCATCGACGTCGTGCGCGTCGGCAACGCGAAGGGCGAAGGCGAGTTCTTCGTGCTCGAAGACAACCTGCGCGTGCCGTCGGGCGTGTCGTACATGCTCGAGAACCGCAAGATGATGATGCGACTCTTCCCCGATCTCTTCGCCCTCAATCGCGTCGCGCCGGTCGCGCACTACCCCGACCTGCTGCTCGACAACCTGCGCGCCGTTGCACCCAAGGGCGTGACCAATCCGACCGTCGTCGTGATGACGCCCGGCATGTACAACTCGGCGTACTTCGAGCACGCGTTCCTCGCGCAGCAGATGGGCGTCGAGCTGGTCGAAGGACCCGACCTGTTCGTCGAGGACGACGTCGTCTACATGCGGACGACGCAGGGCCCGCAACGCGTCGACGTGATCTATCGACGCATCGACGACGACTTCCTCGATCCGTCGGCGTTCCGTCCGGACTCCGCGCTCGGAACGAAGGGACTGCTGCGGGCCTACCAGTCGGGCAGCGTGACGCTCGCCAACGCGATCGGCACGGGCATCGCGGACGACAAGTCGATCTATCCGTACGTGCCCGACATGATCCGCTTCTATCTCGGCGAGGACGCCATCCTGTCCAACGTGCCGACGTTCCAGTGCGGCAAGAAGGAAGACCTCGCCTACACGCTCGCGCATCTGCCGGAGCTGGTCGTCAAGGAGATCCACGGCGCGGGCGGGTACGGCATGCTGGTCGGTCCCGCATCGACCGCTGCCGAGGTCGAGGCATTCCGCGAGGTGTTGCTGTCGCGACCCGACAACTACATCGCACAACCCACGCTCGCGCTGTCCGCATGCCCGACCTACGTGGAGGCCGGCATCGCGCCGCGCCACATCGACCTGCGGCCGTTCGTGCTGTCGGGGCACGGGGTGTCGATGGTGCCGGGTGGGTTGACGCGCGTGGCGTTGCGCGAAGGGTCGCTGGTGGTCAACTCGTCGCAGGGCGGGGGTACGAAGGACACCTGGGTGCTGGAGGATTGATGAGAAACGACGGCACGACCACTTTTCTCTTTGTCACCCCGGCGCAGGCCGGGGCCCGATACGCTTCTACTCAACAATTAGGTCCCGGCCTTCGCCGGGATGACATGATCTAGATGCTATCCCGTACCGCCGATCACCTGTTCTGGATGGCCCGCTATGTCGAGCGCGCCGAAAACACCGCGCGCATGCTCGACGTCAATCATCAGACGTCGCTGCTGCCGCAGTCCGACCGCAATGCCGAGGACGCCTGGCGCGCCCTGCTCGGGCTGTCCGAGTTGCAGCCGCTCTACGACAAGCGCTACGACCGCATCACGACGCGCGACGTCATCGAGTTCATGTCGCGCGATCCCGCCAACGGCTCGTCGATCTACTCGTGCATCCGCCGCGCGCGCGAGAACGCGCGGGCGGTGCGCGGCTCCCTGACCACCGAGTTCTGGGAGACCTCCAACGGCACCTGGCTCGAGCTCAACAACATGCTGCAGGGTCGCGTGCTCGAGAACGATCCGACCGAGTTCTTCGAGTGGGTCAAATATCGATCCCATCTGTCGCGCGGCGTGATGATCGGCACGATGCTGAAGGACGAGGCCTACCACTTCGCGCGGATGGGCACGTTCCTCGAACGCGCGGACAACACGGCGCGGCTGCTCGACGTCAAGTACCACGGCATGGCCGAGCTCGGACAACTGGTCGAGCCGACCTTCGTCGAGCGCACCGAAGCCGACGCGCATGCGCAGCCCAACGCGCAGGGCGACTTCTACTACTGGGCAGCGGTGCTGCGATCGGTGTCGGCGTTCGAGATCTATCGCAAGGTCTATCGCGACCTGATCACGCCGGCGCGCGTCGCGGAACTGATGATCCTGCGCAGCGACATGCCGCGCTCGCTGGCAGCCTGCATCAACGAGGTCGTGATCAATCTCGCGGCCGTACGCAACGACGAATCGCAGGACACCGAGCGCCGTGCCGGCATGCTGCGCGCGGAACTCGACTACGGGCGCATCGACGACATCCTGCAGACCGGCCTGCACGCGTGGCTGACCAACTTCCTCGAACGCGTGAACGACCTGGGCACGCGCATCAGCCGCAACTTCCTCGTCTGGGACACGTGAGCAGCGTCGGTTCCTGGCCTGCGCCGGGAAGTCGGAATGGAAAGACTCGCGATGAGTGACCGGGAAGCATCGGCCCGACTCCCTGCTTCGTCGGTCCCGCGCATGCGGGAACCCAGCGTCGTGCG
>CAZZWS010000082.1:5908-9627 GCA_964657795.1 Beijerinckiaceae bacterium | reverse complement strand
GAGCGACTACGTTTTGAACACCCCAGCAAGACTGACCGGAGCCTCCGTTGGCCATCCACGTTGCGTTGACCCACGTCACCGACTACCGCTACGACCGTCTCGTGGCCCTCGGCCCGCAGGTCGTGCGCCTGCGCCCCGCGCCGCATTGCCGCACGCCGATCCTGTCGTACTCGCTGTCGGTATCGCCGACGCAGCACTTCGTCAACTGGCAGCAGGACCCGTTCGCGAACTATCTGGCGCGGCTCGTGTTCCCCGACCTCACCGACCACTTCCGCGTCACCGTGGACCTGGTCGCCGAGATGGCGGTCTACAACCCGTTCGACTTCTTCCTCGAGGACACGGCCGAGCATTTCCCGTTCCGCTACGACGACGAGCTGGGCCGTGAGCTGGCGCCGTATCTCGTGCGCGACGAACCGACTCCGGCCTTCGCGAAGTTCATCACCAGCGTGACGCCGGACCGCGGCGCGAAGCTGCGGACCATCGACTTCCTGGTCGGCCTCAACCAGCGGCTGCAGCAGGACGTGCGCTACCTGATCCGCATGGAGCCCGGCGTGCAGACGCCGGAACAGACGCTGGTGTCGGCCGCGGGCTCTTGCCGCGACTCGGGCTGGCTGATGGTGCAGACGCTGCGCCACATGGGCCTCGCGGCGCGCTTCGTGTCGGGCTATCTCATCCAGCTCAAGGCCGACGTCAAGGCGCTGGACGGGCCGTCGGGCGCGTCGAGCGACTTCACCGACCTGCACGCGTGGTGCGAGGTCTATCTGCCGGGCGCGGGATGGATCGGCCTCGATCCCACGTCGGGACTGCTCGCCGGCGAAGGACACATCCCGCTCGCGGCCACGCCGGAGCCAGGCAGCGCGGCGCCGCTGTCCGGCCTCGTCAGTCCGAGCGAGGTCGAGTTCCGCCACACGATGACGGTCAAGCGGGTTTTCGAGTCGCCGCGCGTGACGATGCCGTACACGCCGTCTCAATGGAGCGCGATCGAATCGCTCGGCGACAAGGTCGACGCGGCGCTGGTCGGCATGGACGTGCGCCTCACGCAAGGTGGCGAGCCGACCTTCGTCGCGGTGTCCGATCGCGACGCCGCCGAGTGGAACGTCGACGCGCTCGGCCCCACCAAGCGCGGCTACGCGATGCGGCTGCTGCCGAAGCTCGTCGAACGCTACGGCGCCGGCGGCTTCATGCACTTCGGACAGGGCAAGTGGTATCCCGGCGAGCCCTTGCCGCGCTGGGCCCTGTCGGCGTTGTGGCGCATCGACGGACAGCCGTGCGTGGGCAACACCGACGTGTTCGATCGCGCGACCGAGGACGACGACCGGACCAGCGGCAGGACGCGCTCCGTCGACGACGCGTCGCGCGTGCTCACCGCCATCGCACTGGCGCTCGGCCTCGATCCTGCCCGCATCATTCCGGCCTACGAGGACTCGTTCCAGAACGGATGGCGACGGGGTCGCCTGCCGCTGAATGTCGCCGATGCCTTCGCGGAAAAGGAAGGCGGCCTGAAGCCCGTCGGCTTCGTGCTGCCGCTGGCACGTGCCGAAGATCTGCCGCATCCGGTGGGCGACGACGGCTCCGTGCAGGCCGGCTGGGTCACGAGCCGCTGGCCGATCCGCACCGAGCGATTGATGCTCACGCCCGGCGAATCGTCGATCGGATATCGCCTGCCGCTCGACACGTTGCCATGGGTGTCGGCTGCCGACTATCCGTACCTGATCCAGCGCGATCCGTCGGAGCTGCGCGAGCCGTTGCCATCGCTCGCCGAGCTGCAGTTGCGTGTTGCGCAGCCGTCGCTGTCGAAGATCGAAGCCGCGGTCGGCACACCGCCCGCGGCCGATCCGGCGCCGGCAGAAGCCGTCGCCGTCGGCAGCTCGGCGAAGTGGGTCGTCCGCACGGCGCTGTCGACCGAGATCCGCGGCGGCAAGCTGTGCGTCTTCATGCCGCCGGTCGCCGACGTCGAGCGCTATCTCGAACTGATCGTGGCGGTCGAAGCGGGCGCCAACGCGTGCGGCCTGTCGGTGGTCCTCGAAGGCTACCTGCCGCCGCGCGACCCGCGCATGAAGATGCTGCAGATCACGCCGGACCCGGGCGTTCTCGAGGTCAACATCCAGCCGGCGTCGAGCTGGAAGGAGCTCGTCGATCACACCGACTTCCTGTACCAGACCGCGCACGAGACGCGGCTGTCGAGCGAGAAGTTCATGGTCGACGGCAAGCACAGCGGCACCGGCGGCGGCAACCACTTCGTGCTGGGCGGCGCGACGCCCGGCGACAGTCCGTTCCTGCGCAACCCGCGACTGCTGACGAGTCTCGTCGGCTACTGGCACAACCATCCGTCGCTGTCCTACCTGTTCAGCGGTCAGTTCATCGGCCCGACCAGCCAGGCACCGCGCGTCGACGAGGCGCGCGACGATCAGCTCTACGAACTCGAGATCGCGTTCGCCGAGGTCGCCCGTCAGGTCGCGGACCACGTGTCCGATCGCGCCGAGGTGATGGTGCCCGGCAAACCCGAGCCGTACGCCGTGCCGTGGATGGTCGACCGCGCGCTCCGCAACATCCTCGCCGACGTCACCGGCAACACGCACCGCTCCGAGTTCTGCATCGACAAGCTGTATTCGCCGGATGGCCCGACCGGTCGCCTCGGCCTGCTCGAACTGCGCGCGTTCGAGATGCCGCCGCACGCGCAGATGAGTCTCGCGCAGCAGTTGCTGCTGCGCGCGATGGTGGCGCGCTTCTGGAAGCAGCCGTACGCCGCGCCGCTGATGCGCTGGGGCACGTCGCTGCACGACCGCTACATGCTGTCGACCTTCGTGCGCGCGGACTTCGAGCTGGTGCTCGCCGAACTCGCCGAGGCCGGCTTCCCCATCGAGCCGTCGTGGTTCGCGCCGCACTTCGAGTTCCGCTTCCCGCTCGCCGGGGAGTTCACGTCGTCGGGCGTCCACCTCGAACTGCGCGCGGCGCTCGAACCGTGGCACGTGCTGGCCGAACAGGGCGCCAACGGCGCCACCGCGCGCTACGTCGATTCGTCGGTGGAGCGGATGGAGCTGATCGTGCGCGGGCTGACCGATCCGCGACTCGTCATCGCCGTCAACGGCCGCGCGTTGCCGCTGACCGCGACCGATCGTGCCGGCGAGTTCGTGGCCGGCGTCCGCTATCGCGCGTGGGCGCCGCCATCCGCGCTGCATCCGACGCTCGGCGTCGACGCGCCGCTGGTCTTCGACATCGTCGACACGACCAGCGAGCGTTCGGTAGGCGGTTGCCGCTATCACGTGACGCATCCCGGCGGCCGCAGCTACGACACGTTCCCGGTCAACGCCTACGAGGCCGAGAGCCGCCGCCTCGCGCGCTTCTTCAAGATCGGGCACACCGCGGGACACTTCGTCATCAAGCCGACCAGCCTGAGTCCCGAATACCCGCTGACGCTCGATCTCAGACAACGCTGACGCCGGCGATCGTCGGCTTCAGCTTTCGGCGGAGCCGCCGATTACCGTGACGATCCTGTTCGTCCCATCCCTGCCCTGACGCTTTGACCGCCGTGCCGCAAACGCTCTTTCCCTCCGGCGAATTCCAGGACGCTCCGGCCATGGCTGACCGGCTGGCGCTGCCGCCGCGCGACGGGCACTTCGACGAGTTGCGCGGCGCCGGCGGCGACGCGATCCGCGAGTCGTGGCGGCGCTTCTTCGAGCTGCTCGGTCCGGAAGGCTTCGCCGACCTGGACCGTCGCT
>CAZZWS010000082.1:0-5898 GCA_964657795.1 Beijerinckiaceae bacterium | reverse complement strand
GCGCGGCGCCGACGGCGGCCTGCGTCCGCCGTGGCGCCGGTTCTTCGAACTGCTCGGCCACGAAGGTTTCGCGGACCTCGAACGCCGGGTCGACGTCGTCGCGCGGCAGATCCACGAGAACGGCATGACCTACACGGTCTATGCCGACGAAGGGCCGCCGCGGCCGTGGTCGCTCGACCTGTTGCCGTTCATCGTGGACGACGACGAGTGGCGCACCATCGAAGCCGGCATCGCCCAGCGCGCGGCGCTGCTCGAACACATCGTCTGCGACGCGTACGGCCCGCAACGGCTGCTGGCCGAAGGCTACATCCCGCAGGCACTGGTCCATGGCCACCCCGGCTATCTGCGCGAGATGCACGACGTGCCGGTACCCGGCGACGTGCGCCTGCACATCGTCGCCTTCGATCTCGGTCGCGGTCCCGACGGGCGCTGGAGCGTGGTTTCCCAGCGGACGCAGGCGCCCTCCGGCCTCGGCTATGCGCTGGAGAACCGGCTGACCATCTCGCGGCTCTTCCCCGACGCGTACAGCGAGCTGCGCGTGCAGCACCTGGCCGCCAGCTATCGACGTCTGATCGACATGCTCGAAGCGCTGATCGCGCGCGAGGCCGACACGATGTTCGCCGAGCCGTTGCCGCGCGACCTGACCGACAGCATCGTCGAGCACCTGCATCTCGAACCCGGCTCCGAAGGCCGCAGCCGCGTCCCGCGCATCGTGCTGCTGACACCGGGACCGTACAACGAAACCTACTTCGAGCACGCCTATCTCGCGCGCTATCTCGGCCTGCCGCTGGTCGAGGGCTCGGACCTGACGGTGCGCGACGACCGCGTGTATCTCAAGACGCTGCGCGGGCTCGAACCGGTCCACGGCATCCTCAGACGGCTCGACGACGACTTCTGCGACCCGGTCGAGCTGCGCTCGGAGTCTTCGATCGGCGTGCCGGGCCTCGTACAGGCCATCCGCCGTCGCCACGTGCTGGTGGCCAACGCACTCGGCTGCGGCTTCCTGGAGTCGCCTGCGCTCAACGGTTTCCTGCCGGCCATCGCGCGTGACCACGGCTACGGCGATCTGCTGCTGCCGTCGCTGTCGTCGTGGTGGTGCGGCGAAGCCGCCGCGCGCGACGCGGTGCAGTCGGGACTTGCCACGCGCGTCGTCAAGCCGACCTATCCGTCGTCGACCGGCCGACCCGGCTTCGAGCCGCTGATCGGCTCGGCGGCGACGCCGGCGCTGCTCGACGCGTGGAACCAGCGCATCGACGGCGATCCCGAGGCCTACACGGTGCAGAGCCATCTGCCGCTGTCGCAGGCGCCGACGTGGCACGGCGGCCGCATCGTGCCGCGCGCGGCGATGCTGCGGGTGTTCGCCATCGCCGAGGCGCCGGACCTGCCGACCGACCGCGTCGAACCACCGGTCAAGCGCTGGCACGTCGTGCCCGGCGCGCTGGCGCGGATCGCCAATCGCGACCGTCAGATCGTGTCGATGCAGCGCGGCGGGTCGAGCCTCGACACGTGGGTCCGCACCGAGGGTCCGATCGATGAATTCTCGATGCTGCCGGCCAAGCTCGCGCCCGAAGAACTGGTGGCGGCGCGGACCACGCGCGCGCGCCCGGTCTCGAGCAAGGCGGCCGAGAACCTGTTCTGGATGGGCCGCTACACGGAGCGCGCGGAGTACGGCGTGCGACTGACGCGGCTCGTGCTCAACCGGCTGCCGGCCGACAACAGCCTGCCGCCGAAATTCTTCGACGCGGTCCGCGAGCTGTGCGTCAGCGCGGGTCTCGTGGCGCGCGCCGTGCCGTCGCCGCGCATGGCGCCGCGCATCTTCGAGCGCGCGCTGATCGCGGGGCTGCCGCTCGACGAGGACAACCGGGGCGTGGGCTTCGCGCTGCAGGCGCTGTCGAGCGCGGCCGGCCAGATCCGCGACCGGCTGTCGCCCGAGCACTGGCGGCTCGTGTCGTCGACCATCGAGGACTATGCGGCGCGGTTCGGCGCATTGAGCGTCGACGAGAAGAAGAAGGACGACAAGCTGCGCGGCGCGACCGCGCGCGAGGCGCTCGAACACGTCGGCACGCAGCTCTACGCCATCACCGGCGCGCAGACCGACCGCATGACGCGCGACGACGGCTGGCGGCTGTTGACGATCGGTCGGCAGATCGAGCGCCTGATCGCGATGTCGAACGCGCTGACCGTCCTGCTCGAACGCGACGTGCTGCAGAGCGAACGCGAGCGGGCCTACGCGCTGGTGCTCGGCCTCTTCGACAGCACCATCACCTATCGATCGTTGTATCAACGACGCCAGGAGTTCGCAGCGCTGCTCGACCTGCTCGTGTTCGACGAAGACAACCCGCGGGCGCTCGCCACGATGCTGGCCGTGCTGCGCAGCGAAGTCGTGCGACTGCCCGCTACAGGCGCGGGGCCCGCGTCGGCGCTGCTCGACGGCTTCCCGCCCGACGGCGTCGGCGTGACGTTGAGCGAACTCGTCGCGCGCGACGCTCAGGGCAAGTACAGCGCGGTGCTCGAACTGACGCAGGAGCTGACGGCGCTCGCGAAGCGACTGTCGAACGACATCGCATCGCGTTACTTCAGCATCGTCGGTGACGCCTGGCGTTCGATCGCGCGATGACGGAAGCGATCCGCGGGTCGGCGCCCGCTCCACACGAGGCCGCAGCCGAAACCGCGCCGGGCGGCGTGACGGCTGACGGAGGCACGCGGGCGACGACGTCATCCGTCGACGATGCGACCAGCGTGCTGGAGGTCATGCACGACACGACCTACCGTTACGCGAGCGACGTGTCGCTGGCGCATCACGTGGCGTATCTGCGCCCGTCCGAGACGCCGCATCAGGTGCTCGAGGACTTCATGATCCGCGTGGCGCCGAAGCCGTCGGTGGAACGTCACGAACGCGACGTGTTCGACAACTGCCGCTTCCACTTCTCGCTCGACAAGCCGCACACGAAGCTTGCCGTGCGGGCCGTGAGCCGCGTGCGCATCGCTGCGCGCTTCACCCGTTTCGACGCGGCGGCGACCCGACCCTGGCGCGACGTCGTGGAATGCCTCGCTTATCGCGCCGCCGGCCGCTACATGCCGCAGGGCGAGTTCGCGTTCGCGTCGCCGTTCATTCCTCGTCATCCCGAGCTGGCCGCCTACGCGGCCCGATCGTTTCCGGCCGATCGACCGATCGCGCTCGGTGCCATCGAACTCACGCGACGGATCCACGAGGACTTCACGTACGACTCCGACAGCACCGAGATCTCGACGCCGGTCCTGACGGCCTTCGAACTGCGCAGCGGCGTGTGCCAGGACTTCGCGCACGTCATGATCGGCGGCCTACGCGCGATGGGGCTCGCGGCCCGCTACGTGAGCGGCTACCTGCTGACCCAGCCGCCGCCGGGTCAGCCCCGACTGATCGGCGCGGACGCGTCGCACGCCTGGGTTTCGGTCTGGTGCCCGGGCCGCGACGGCTCGTCGACCTGGCTCGACCTCGACCCCACCAACGACCTGATCCCGTCGACCTCGCATGTGACGCTGGCGGTCGGCCGCGACTATGGCGACGTCAGTCCACTTCGCGGCATCATCCGCGGCGGCGCCGACCACGAGCTGTCGGTCGGCGTCACGGTGAGGCCGGTCGGCGAACGCTGAGCGAATTGTCAAGGATCGAAAGCGGCGGACGGCACAGCGCGGTCCGGGTCGCCAGCAAGTGTTTCATCCTGAACCCGCCCGAGCCGACGCGCATCGTTCGTTCGACGACCCCCGATCGGTCGCTTACGGGGAGACGCCTGCGCATCGTTGAATGCGGATCGCCTTCATGCCGAAGGCTTTCACTCCAGGAGCTTCCATGTCCGTCCGCAACCGTTCGTCATTCTCCATCTCGCGCTTCGTCGCACCCTTCATCGCCGTGGTCTTCGCGTTCTTCGCGTTCGCCGGCGCCGCATTCGCCGCCGTCGAAGTGAACAGCGCCGACGTCTCGCAACTCGAAACCGTCAAGGGCATCGGCCCGTCGCTGTCGGGCAAGATCCTCGCGGCCCGCAAGCAGGGCAACTTCAAGGACTGGTCCGATCTGGAGGCGCGCGTGTCGGGCATCGGCGAGCGCAACGCCGCGGGCTTCTCGCGGGCCGGCCTGACCGTCGGCGGCAAGGCCAAGGAAGGCGCGGTCGCCGGTACCGACACGACGGCGCGCGCGGCGAAGGGCAGCACCAAGAAGTCGGTCGGCGGCGACACGACGGTCGCGTCGAACGCCAGGAAGTAGCGGCCGGCAGCGGGCTCGGCCACGCGGCGTGGCGCTACACTGCCGGGCCCTTGTGACCGAGTACCGCCCCATGTCGCCCGCCACAGATTCGACGCAGCCGAAGCAGCCAGCGCCGCCGCGCGTCACCTATCCCACCATCGAAGACACCATCGGCAACACGCCGCTGGTCAGGCTCACCCGCATCCCGGGTGAAGCCAACGCGCGGCGCGGCAACGTCATCCTCGGCAAGCTCGAAGGCGACAACCCCGCAGGGTCGGTGAAGGACCGCCCCGCCCTGTCGATGATCCGTCACGCGGAGGAGCGCGGCACGATCAAGCCCGGCGACACGCTGATCGAGGCGACCAGCGGTAACACGGGTATCGGGCTGGCGATGGCCGCAGCGATCCGCGGCTACCGGATGGTGCTGGTCATGCCGGAACATCTGTCGATCGAACGCCGCCAGACGATGCGGGCCTTCGGTGCCGAGATCGTGCTGACGTCGAAGGACGGCGGCATGGAGTTCGCGCGCGATCTCGCCGAGCGCATGGAGCGCGAAGGCAAGGGTTTGATCCTCGACCAGTTCGCCAACCCCGACAACCCGCTGGCGCACTACGAGACCACGGGCCCCGAACTCTGGAAACAGACGCACGGCAACATCACGCACTTCGTGTCGAGCATGGGGACGACCGGCACGATCATGGGGGTCTCGCGCTTCCTGAAGGAACAGAACCCGGCGATCCGCATCGTCGGCGCGCAGCCGGACGAGGGCTCGCAGATCCCGGGCATCCGCAAGTGGCCGGAGGCTTATCTGCCATCGATCTTCGAGGCGTCCCGCGTAGACCAGATCGAGAATGTCAGCCAGTCCGACGCCGAGGCCATGGCGCGACGGATGGCTGCCGAGGAAGGCATTTTCGGCGGCATCTCCGCGGCCGGCGCCCTGTGCATCGCGCTGCGGGTGGCCAAAACCGTCGAGAACGCGACCATCGTGTACATCGTCTGCGATCGCGGCGATCGCTACCTGTCGACGGGCGTGTTTCCGGCCTGAGGTCTCGCGTTTGTCGTCGTTCGGTCGGGGGATTGACGCGGCCTGCGGAACCTCTCGATCAATTGGAATCAGCGTTGTATCCTTGCTCGCGAATCGCCATCGGGCACGCTGCCTGACAAACCTGGTGTCAAGATCAGGTTGGCGTTCAATTCCAGGTCCGCTCAGGGAACGATCATGGATAACGAAGAGCCGCGGCAGTCGATTCTGGAACGCTTCATCGGCGACCACCCGGAACTCTACGAAGCCATCAAGGCCACGCACCGCGGCAAGATCGGCAAGAGCGCCCTGCTCCACAAGGAATTGCTGGCGGCCTATCAACCGCTCGTCGACGAAGGCGTGATCCGTCATCGCGTCAACAAATCCAACAGCTTCCGCGTCAACGGCGAATACATACAGATCGCCTACCGTATCTCGATCCGCGCGACCGACGGCAAATGGCAGCGCATCGATGTCGGCAAGGAATCGATCCGCCGCGAGTTCGAGAATTTCGTGCGCCGCATGCTGATCGCCGATCATGTCGACCGCATCCGCGACTACGTGGATGCGCTGCGCGCGCCGGCCGAGGACTCCGAGTACTCGGTGCCGGACCTGACCTCGATCTGGGGCCCGCGTTAGTGATTGCGGTGATGCGGAC
>CAZZWS010000081.1:0-16149 GCA_964657795.1 Beijerinckiaceae bacterium | reverse complement strand
CGTCGATGGTGTGATCGAGGGTCCGATGATCACGTCGACCTTGTCCTCGGTGATCAGTCGCTGTGTCAATTTCGCGGCTTGGGTCGGGTCGCTCGCCTCGTCGACGAACACGTAGGTCGCCTTTTGCTTCGAGAAGCTGTCGGCGAGCTGCACGCCATTCCTCTCGAAGATTCCGAGTGCCGCCGCAGGACCGGTCGTCGCGAGAATCACGCCGACTTTGACGGGCGTCGACGTCTGGGAAGCCGCCGAAAACGAGACGAGGGAAGCCAAGGAAACGACAAAAGCTAACGGACCCATACGCATGACGTGTCTCCATCCGATGCATGTTCTTGTGGACTTTCAGTCGATGCTCGAAGCCACCGACCACTCTGACTTTCACTGACCGGTCGACGCTTCCGTCGACCGGTGTTCCTTGCGCACCGCCCACTGGGACAGCGTTGCGAGTTCCGCCCGGTTCCTCGCGATGCCGGCGATATAGCGATCAGGTCTGACGAGTACGGCGACGGCGTCGAGCCGCACGAGCCAAGCCCGCAATGACGGAGAAGTCGAAGGGATCATCGTCACCTCCGGGCCGAAGCGAGGGGCCGAGGCGACGTGGGCTGGATCGATGACGAGTGCGGCCTGATAGCCGACGGCGTCATCAAGCCGCTGGCCGGCGCTCGTCCATCCCTGCTCGCCGATGGTGCCAGCGGGCTCACGACCGTCATGCATGCCTGGGCCGAGACGCGGCTGTGGAGTCGCGAACACTTCAGGACGCTCGACCAGGAGAGCATGACTCGCCGCCGCGGTGTCGCCTTTCACGGTCTGGATGATTCGGCCGAGCCGAACCGCGGTCTCGATGAACTCGCGGACATGCGGCGATCGTTCGCTTTCGTAGGTCGCCAAGAGCGTGGCGTCGGCCTCATCCGCGAGGAGGTCGGCAAGCTTCCATGCCAAGTTGGACGCATCGCGAATGCCTGCACACATCCCCTGTCCCATGAAGGGTGGCGTCTGGTGTGCCGCATCCCCGGCGATCAGCAAACGCTCCTTGCGCCATCCCCGCGCCACGACGGCGTGGAACGTATAGACCGCAGGACGTTCCAGCATGCCCTCGTCGGGTCGGATCCAACGATCGAGCAGATTCCAGATGGCCTCCGGACGGGTCATCGCCACCGAGTCCTCGTCAGGAAACAGCATGAATTCCCAGCGGCGTCTGAGACCCACGCCGCGAACGTAAGTGGCCGGGCGCGCGGGATCGCAGAACTGGATGCTGTGATCGCCGAGATCGGGGCGATCGCGCTCGAGAATGAGATCGACGACAAGCCATCGCTCATGCGATTGCAGGTCGTCCAAACCAGACCCCATCGATCGCCTCACGATCGAGCGAGCGCCATCACATCCGACGACGTAGCGTGCGGCGATCGACTTCGTCCGCCCATTCGATCGATCAAGAATTTCGAGCTCGACCTCATCCCGGCGTTGCTCGATCCGGCACACCTCGTGATCCGTTCGCAGCTCCGCGTTCGGCCATTGGCGCAGCCGATGACGAAGCATCTCTTCGAGTGCCGGCTGATGGAAGCGATAGCTCGGATGCCAGCCCTGAGACCCGACGCAAGTCGGTCGACTCCAGTCGATCAGCAGACGCCCCGCTGCATCCACGAATTTCATGCCGGGCGACACGACGACGTTCCCGACCAGTGCGTCGGCGATACCGACGCTCTGGAACACCCTCATGCACTCACCGTCGAAATGGATCGCGCGCGGCAGACCGTAGATATCCGCTTCGCGTTCGACGACCAGCACGTCCACACCACGCAACGCCAGCAGGTTCGCCAACGTCGCACCGACCGGGCCGCAGCCGACGATCGCAACGTCGTGGAGTCGCTTCACCGAAGGACGTCCGCGCGGACGAGACCGATGCCCTCTTCCCGCACGATCGGCAGGGCCACATCGTCTGCAGGAAAGTCGCCGACCGAGACGCCGGGGTCTCGCCCCAACGCCGTCGTGCGTAGTCGCGGATCCCACGGAACGTCGTCGCCGAGGTCACGGATCGACAGGCCGAATTTCGCACGCATGAGGCGCGACGCGATCTCCGTGTCGGTGATGGGGTGCGCCGGATGCCGCGAGAGCAAGGGCACGCCGTTCATGTCGCCGTCAACGCGTGATTGATACGCACAGATGCTCCACCAATTGTCTTCAGGCTTCCGCGACGATCGAATTGCGCAGCGTCCCGATGCGATCGACCTCGATCTCCACGACGTCACCGGGCCTCATCCACACCGGTGGCTCGCGACGTGCCCCGACGCCCCCAGGCGTACCCGTGACGATCACGTCACCCGGCTGCAGAGGCGCCACTGTCGACAGATAGGCGATCTGCCGAGGAATGCTGTGCAGCATCATCTGCGTCGTGGCGTGCTGCATCACATGGCCGTTGAGCCGCGTCGTCAGCGTCATCACGGCATCGGCCTCGATCTCGTCGGCAGTCACCAGCCATGGACCGAACCCACCGGTCCGCCAGAAATTCTTGCCGGGCGCCCACTGCTGCGTGTGTTTCTGCCAGTCGCGAATCGTCGCGTCGTTGTAGCAGGCATACCCGGCGATATGCGCCCAGGCGTCCGGCTCCGCGATGCGTCGCCCGGCCTTGCCGATGACGATGGCGATCTCTCCTTCGTAGTCGAGCATGGTCGACTCCGGTGGGCACGGTATTGCTCCGTCGTGCCCGACCTGCGAGTCGGCGACACGCAAGAAGAACATCGGCTTCTCGGTCGCCTCGCGATTCGTCTCGCGGACGTGCTCGCCGTAGTTGAGGCCGCAGCACCAGATCTTGCCGGGGTCGGGAATAACGGGAAGCAGCGTGATGTCGGCGAGCTCGAAATCCGGCTCTCGATGGACCAGCATCGCTTTCACGCCGTCCAGCGCGTCGGCTTCCAAGACGGACTTGATGCTCGCGTGGCGGCCTCGTGACGCTGCCCCCAGATCGACAATTCCACCTTCGATTAGCGCGCCGAATCCCGATGCACCGTTACGCAGGTAAGAGATCAGCTTCATCCGACGCTCCTTGACAACGACATTCTAAAAATCGCATTATTTGAGATATTCACTTTAAGCGACTTGTGTTGTCAACCGGTCTTTTCGAGACGCTGCGGCAACGAGGAGACGAGATGCGACCAGGACTGACATTCAGCCATGTGGGATTCTTCGTGCACGACATCGGCCTCATGGAAGATTTTTATGCTCGCGTGCTCGAGTTCACCGTCACCGACCGTGGAAAACTCCCCGGACCGAACGGCTCGGTCGATTTGGTCTTTCTCAGTCGTGACCCGGACGAACATCACCAGATCGTGCTCGTCACGGGTCGGCCCGAACACCTGTCTTTCAACGTCATCAATCAGATCTCCCTCAAAGCCGACTCGCTTTCGACGCTCAAGGCCATGCACGCGCGGGTCTTGTGCGAAAAGACCAGTGACGTCACACCGGTCACCCATGGCAATTCGTTGTCCGTCTACTTGCGCGATCCGGAGGGCAATCGACTGGAGCTCTATTTCGAGCTGCCCTGGTATGTCGATCAGCCGATGCGCGTTCCGGTCGATCTCGACAAGCCGGACGCGGAAATCATGGAGGCTGCCGAACGCGACGCCCGCACCCAGCCCGGCTTCAAGACACGCGCGCAGTGGCGCCAGGAGATGGCCGCACGAATGGGCCTCGCCTGATAGGGCTCGATGACGAGCCCGTCGCGCGTCCTCGCGATCCTGGGCCTGTTCGACGCGACTCGGCCGGTCTGGCATACCGACGAAGTCAACGACGCGCTCGGCTACACGCGGGCCACCGGCTATCGATACGTCAAAGACCTTGTCGAAGCGGGTTTTCTCAAGAAGGTGTCGGCCGGTCGATACGCTCTCGGGGCCCGGATCATCGAACTCGACTATCAACTGCGTCGCAGCGACCCCGTCCTGCTCGCCTCCATCCCGGTCATGGATCGAATCGTCCAGGAGGTCGGCCTGGACAGCGTGCTGACGGCGATGTTTGGAATGCGTGTCGTCGACACCCATCGCGCGAGCGGCGACAAGGGGCTCAAGCTGGGCTACGGCCGCGGGCGCCCGCGTCCCCTTTTCCTCGGCGCAGGCCCGAAGGTGCTGATCGCGCATCTACCGCGTCCCCAACTGGTTCGCCTGTTCGAAGAGCACGGCGACGAGGCCGCCGCGGCCGGCTTGGGGGCCTCCTGGAACGAGTTCCGCAGCTATTTCGCCAGTTTGAAGAAACGAGGCTTTTATCTTTCGCGAGGGGAACTGGAACGAGGGGTTGGCGCAGCCGCGGTTCCGCTGATGGGAAACGATGGAGATCCTCTCGCGGCGCTGACGCTGGTCGGACGAAGCAACGACCTGGTGGCAATCGGCGCCGATGCTCTGGAAGCGATGCTCTTGGAGGCCGCGGCCGAAATTCGTGCGGTCCTCATGACGCCCGCCGGAAGAGCGCGCCGCAAACCGCTATAGGTGACACGGCAAGTTCCACGACATCGGCAAGAAGGGCCGCGTGATGGGCGGGCGACTTCGACTCGGCCCTGCCGCGTGACCATGCACGTAGCGACGTCCGTTCAACGTGCGTCTGGTGCACCTGCCGCAGATGGATTTGGTTTCGCCGCGGCACCGAAATGACCTGTCCTGCAACAACACGAGCCGGAGACCGCATGTCGGACAGCAGGCCATTCAAGAGCATCTGGGGAGACCTGCGCGGGGTCTCGGTCTCGCAAGGCGGGCTGAACGCAGGCGGGATCCGCACTCGATATCTGTACGCAGGCGACAAGTCCAAGCCGGCCCTCGTGATGCTCCATGGGGTCGGGGGACATGCCAAGGCGTACGGGCGAAACCTCGAGGCGCACAGCGAGCATTTTTCGGTATGGGCAATCGACATGCTCGGCCACGGCTGGACGGACAAGGCGACGACCGCCTTCGAGATTCCGAACTACATCCAACACCTGCTCGATTTTCTGAAGGCAGCCGACATCGAGCGCGCCCACTTCTCCGGAGAGTCGCTCGGCGGATGGGTCGCATCGCGACTTGCTGCGGATCATCCCGAGAAAGTGGAACGGCCGGTGTTGAACACGGCTGGCGGATCGCAGGCAGACCCCGTCGTCATGGAACGTCTCAAGACCCTGTCGATAAGGGCCGCCACCGATCCCCGCTGGGGTTTCATCAAGGCACGCGTCGAGTGGCTGATGGCCGACAGGTCCAAAGCCTACGACGACCTGATCGCGACGCGCCAGGCGATCTACAGCCAGCCCGCGATGGCCGAGGCGATGAAGTACAACATGGTCCTGCAGGAGATGGAGATTCGCCTTCGCAACATCATGCAGCCAGCTGACTACGGCCGCATCGCCCCGCCCACCTTCGTCATCTGGACCTCGGACGACCCCACCGCGGACGTCAGCGAAGGAAGTCGCATCGCGTCCATGATTCCCGGAGCGCTCTTCACGGTGATGGATGGCTGTGGTCACTGGCCGCCGTTCGAGTATCCGGATCTCTTCAACGCGATGCATGTGAACTTCCTTCTCGAAAAGCCCGTGCCCGAAGCAGCGCCTGTCGCGAGCATCTGACACGTCGCTCGAAGATCGATTGCAAATTCTCCGTGCTGGACGGAGGCATGGCGGGCCATCGCTCGCACTGCAAATGGAGACGCAAGCATGAGTTCACTGGACTTCGACACCGACGTCATCGTCATCGGAAGCGGGCCGACGGGGGGCACCGCAGCGTTGGCGCTGGCCACCTATGGCGTCCGCGTCACGGTGGCGACGTACTGGAACTGGACTGCCAACACGCCACGAGCGCACATCACGAACCAGCGAACGATGGAAGTGCTGCGTGACCTCGGGATCGAGGACGAAGCGCGGAAGTACGCGACGCCTTGGGAGTCGATGGGCGACACGCTTTTCACGACGAGCTTCGCCGGGGAAGAAATAGCCCGCCTGCGGACCTGGGGCACCGGCGATGAACGTCTTGGGGACTACCTGCAAGGAAGTCCGTGCCCGATGGCAGATATTCCTCAGACCCACCTGGAGCCGGTGATCCTCACGGAAGCGGCGGCCAGGGGTGCCCGGATGCTGTTCAACACGGAGTACCTGTCGCACGTTCAGGACGCAGAAGGTGTGACGGTCGTCCTGCGCGATCGCATGACCGATCGCGAGTACGCGTTGCGTGCGAAGTATCTGATCGGCGCAGACGGGGCTCGCTCGAAGATCGTCGAACAGATCGGCTTGAAGATCGAAGGTCAGTTGGCGCGTGCCGGCACGGTCTACACACTCTTCGATGCGGACCTCGCGCGATACGTCGAGCATCGGCCGAGCATCCTCTACTGGATCGTCACGTCCGGTGCGCTGTTCGGAGAGATTGGCATGGGGCTGTTGCGCGCCATCAAGCCCTGGAACCAATGGATCTCCGGTTGGGGCTTCGACATGACGAAGGGAGAGCCGGACATGTCGCCCGAGTCGGTGATGGCGAAGATTCGCGCGATGGTCGGAGATCCGAACCTCGAATTGTCGATCCGATCGACGTCGGTGTGGTACGTCAACCAAGCGTATGCGACGACCTATTCCGTGGGTCGAGTCTTCTGCGGCGGCGACGCGGTCCATCGTCATCCTCCGTCGAGCGGACTTGGCTCGAACACTTGCATCCAGGACGCTTTCAACCTCGCCTGGAAACTCGCCTTCGTTCTTCGCGGAGAAGCTGGACCGGGATTGCTCGACTCGTATTCGCTGGAGCGAGCGCCCGTCGGCAGGCAGATCGTGATGCGTGCGAACCAGTCGCGCGTGGACTACGCGCCTCTGAACAAATGTTTCCGCGTGGTCGGGGACGAAGATCCTGTCGCCGCCGGTCTCAAGAGACTTCGGGATCCCGGGCCGGAGGGCGCGGCCGTCCGCGAGGAGATGGTCAAGGCGCTGGAACTCAAGAACACGGAGTTCAATGCGCAAGGCGTCGAACTGAACCAGCGCTACGAATCTGCAGCGGTGACGCCCGAAGCAGACGCCGCTCCCGAAGTCTGGCAACGCGATCGTGAGCTGTATCTCCAGGCATCGACTCGGCCCGGCGCCAAGCTCCCGCACGTCTGGCTGGTCGACCATCGAGGCAAACGCGTGTCCACGCTGGATGTCGTCGGCAAAGGACACATGACCCTCGTCACTGGACTGTCCGGCCAGTCGTGGGTGAAAGCCGCCGCCAGGACCGGTCCACCTTCGCTGCGTGTCGTCGTGATCGGTTCGGCGGACGCGCAGGACCTGTACTGCGCTTGGGCGCGTCATCGGGAAGTGGCGGAGGCCGGCGCGCTGCTCGTCCGACCGGATGGCTACATCGCCTGGCGACATGTCGAAGGGGAGTGGGACGACGCCACGGCCCATGACAAGTTGAGCACCGCACTGTCGGCGGTGCTATCGATCGCTCAGGACAATGCGACTCGAAACACGAACGAACCGGTGTGCGCGAGCTGAACGAAATCGGCCAAGCAGTTCGGGTTCCTGGCTGTCCCGCAGGCGCAGGGCGATCTTGTCGGCGGCAGTCTTCAATGGCCTGGAGAAGCGCTCGATCGCTTGCGGACTGGTCATCGCGCAGTTCAGATAGACGATGTTCAAGGCGCCGAGGACACGCTTCCCATCGATGATCGGCATGGCGATCGCGCCGATCTTCCGTTCCACCGTCCATTCGCCCGTGTTCGTCCCGTAGCCGTCGGCCTTGAGCTTTCGCACCAAGGCGTTGACGAAACGCTCGTCTCGGGCGAGCTGCGCTTGCGCACCATCGGATGCGCGGATCAGCCCCAGAATCTGAGCTCGCTCCTGCTTGTTGCGATGACCGAAATAAGCGCGGCCGGCAGCCGTCAACAGCATGGGCAGCCTGCGTCCCCCCATCGCCCGATGGAGTGAAATGACCGGACGACGCTTCCCATCGATCAGCAAGGAAAAGGCGTGACCACCGCATCCATCGAAGAACTGGCCGCCCTGTTGGCGACGGCAGAAGAAAATCGCGCCCCTGTCGACCTCATTCGCGAGACGGTGACGGCGAGCGGCGCGAAAGACCTGATCGCTGCGGCCCATGCCATTCAAAATGCGAACGTAAAGCGCATCGCGGCTGGGGGCCGCGTCGTCGGCCGTGGGATTGGTCTCACGTCGCTCGCTGTTCAGAAGCAGCTCGGTGTGGACTCACCCGATTTCGGCACGCTCTTCGCAGACATGGCGTTCGGTGATGCCGAAGAGATCCCTCTGCTCCGTACGCCCCAGGCCAAGGTGGAGGCCGAAGTCGCCTGATCCTTGAACCGGACCTGTCCTTCGAGAAGCACACATTCGCGGACCTGAGCGCGGCAACCGCATACGTGATTCCCGCCATCGAAAACGTCGGCAGCCGGATTGCCAACTGGGCCGTCAAGCCGATCGACACCGTCGCGGACAACGCGTCGAGCAGTCTCTTCGTTCTCGGATCGCGTCCGGTGAAGCTCCAGGACGTCGATCTCTCCCGGTGCGCGATGAGCATGCAGCGGGCGGACACGGAGGGCTCCAAGGGATCCGGGGCGATCCAGTCGCGCTGTCGATAGTCCGGGCCCTGACGGCTATCAGAAGTCGAGCGCGTCTATGGAGGCGCACCCAAGAACGTCGGTGGTGACGCGAGATCGACCGGCGCTACGACGTCGGCCGGGTCGAATCCAAACACTTGCGCGTAGAACGCGAGTTCGGTGGCAAGCACGCGCGCGAGCGTCTCGAAGCGACGAAAGCCGTGCCCCTCGCCGGCGAACTCGACGTAGGCCGCAGGGATGCCGCGGGCGCGCAACGACGCGTACATCGCGCGTGACTGAGACGGCGGCACGACCCGGTCGTCACTGCCCTGGAAGAACAGCACCGGCGCATCGATGCGGTCGACATGGTGCAGTGGCGAACGGTCGGTCACGCGCGCTGCGGTCCCGGTCGGGTCGCCGACGAGCGATTGCCCGTAGCGGGATTCGAACTTGTGGGTCTCCGCGAACAGGCTGGCGAGGTCCACGACGCCGTAGCTGCTGACACCCGCCGCGAACACGTCCTCGAAGACCAGGGCGCAGAGCACCGCGTAACCGCTCGCGCTGGCGCCGCGGATCGCCATGCGTGCCGGGTCTGCGAGACCCGCGTCGGCGACGAAACGCGCCCCGTCGACAAGGTCCGCGACGTCGGCTTCGCCCCAGAATCCTTCGAGCGCTTCGCGATAGGCGCGGCCGTGGCCGGTGCTGCCAGTGTAGTCGACGTCGAGGATCGCGAAGCCGCGGCTGGTCCAGAACTGGTTGCCGAGCCGCAGCGTCGTGTTCGTCATGCTCGTCGGACCGCCGTGTCCCTGCACGATCAGCGGCGGCCGTTCATCAGAGGGGCCGTCGAAGGCCGCGTTGCGAGGCGGGTAGTAGACCGCGTGGATCGTCGCCCCCGCTCGGTTGACGTACCGCACGCGGCGCGGCGTGCTGAACGTGTCGGGCGGCAGCGCGACCTCGAAGCTGCGGACCAGCGCCGTGTGCCGACCGCTCGCGAGATCGATGTCGACGACCGACAGCGGCTCGCGGTCCGAGCCGCCCAGCGCGATGGCTCGGCCGCCGCAGACGTGCAGGTCGTCGAGATAGCCGAGCGTGGTCGGCACGTCGCGCAGGCGCCCGGCCGTGTCGATGCGGGCCAGTCGATGGACGCCCTCCTCGATGCGGATGGCGACGAGCCCACCATCCGCCTCGAAGTCGTACATCGACTGCGCCAGTTGCCACGCCGGCTCGCCGAATTCGGCGGCCATCGCGCAGAGGGCGACGAGTCGATCGTCCTCGTCGACGCGATAAAGATTCCACCAGCCGCTGCGATCGGACACGACGTGAAGCACGCCGCGCGGCGACCAGCGCGGTTGACACAAGGATTCCCGCGGTCCACCCGCGACGCACCGCGCGTCGCGAAGGCCGTCGGGCGTGAGCATCGCGACCCACAGCGTGCTGCCGTCCCAGGGCATCTGCGGATGCGACCACGCGATCCAGGCGAGGCGGTTGCCATCAGGCGACACGCGCGGTGCCGCGACGAAGTCGCTACCGGCCCACAACTCGACGACCGATGCGCGATCGTCGGGCGTGGCATCGAGGTCGAGGTCGATGGCGACGAGTCGATTGCGCGGTTCGGTCGCGGGATCGCGATGGTCTTCGTTGACGCCGATCAGCCGCCGATGCGCGCGATCGAGCGCGAAGTCGGCGTAGCGCTGCGAACCGTCGCGGGTCAGCGCGGCGATGCGGCCGTCGCGGTGACGACGATGGACATGCCCATCCGCGAAGTTCGAGAAGTAAGCGATGCCGTCGACGACGAGCGCCGCGCCGCCGCCGTATTCGTGAACTCGACTGCGCACGTTGAACGGCGCCGGCGTCAGCTCGCTCACGACGCCATCGACGCTGCGCCTGAGCGTCATGCGTCCGCCTTCGGCGGGCACTCCTTCGAGCCAATAGACAGCGCCGTCGTCGCGGCTCGGGTCGGTCCCGAGTGCCGTCAGCGGTCGGCTGCCGCGTGCCGCGAGGTCGATCGTGATCGGCGAGGTCCAGGTGCCGTAGGGAGCCGTCGTCATGCCGCGTTCGATTCGATCGGCGAGCCGATGGCCAGGATTATGGTGTTGATGTGTCGCATCGGCTCGAAGTCCTGTCGAGGTAATCGCTGGCGCCGAGGGTCAACCAGGACGGTCGACGCAGTCAGCCTGTCGGCGACCGCGTCCGACCCGCAGCGAGCCGATCACGATGACCGTCGTCTGGTCCATCAAAGCCAGGACAGTCGCGACAGCGCGAGTTCTCGAGGCCCGCCAGGGCGGTCGTCGAAACACTGACGAGCGGATATCGACGCGCTCGTGGCAGCCGTTTTACCGTCTGCAACCGATTGAAGCAGATGCCCCAGTTCGTAGACGTTCGGGAGGACTCGATCCGATCTTGAGGGGCGATAGAAGCCGCCAGCCCGCTGTAGACAAAACAAAGGCTCGCCACGGGCGAGCCTTCCAATCTGCAGGAGGCGCTGAGACCACCACAATCCCAACGCGCTCATCAAGCGTTTTCAATCGATCCGACGCAACGTGGCACACCCTTCGAGCAAGGGCAAACCATTGAAAGGAAAAATTTTATGGTGGAGAGGAGGAGGATCGAACTCCCGACCTCCGCATTGCGAACGCGGCGCTCTCCCAGCTGAGCTACCTCCCCGAGTCGACGATTGTAGCCGTCGCGGGCGGGGTACTCAAGCGACGTCTGGAGCGACCTCTCGCTGTCGGCATGCGGTAACGTCGCCGATCATCCCGGAGCCTCCATGCCGCTGCTGCCACCCCCGCCGTCCTATGCACCCGAATACTGCAACGACCAGTACAACAACGGCCTGCGGGTAACCGATGTCCGCGCCATCCTGACCCGGTGGCAGGCCGACGCGCAGCGCGCGCGGGACGAGATGGTCATGCAAGCCGACATCGCGTACGGCGACGATGCGACCGAGACCTTCGATCTCTTCGAGCCCACGCCGTTCCATGCGAAGCCTGCTCCGCTGCTGGTCTTCATCCACGGCGGTTACTGGCGCTCGCTGTCGAAGAACGACTTCTCGTGGATCGCGCGGTCGTACGTCGCGCGCGGCATCAAGGTCGCCATCCTCGATTACGGCCTCGCGCCGCGCTTCCCGCTCGAACGCATCGTGCGGCAACACCTGCGGGCGATCGCCTTCCTGTGGCTCGGTGCAGCGCGCTTCGGCGTCGACCCGCAACGCATCGTGGTCGCGGGTCATTCGGCCGGCGGCCATCTCACCGCGATGATGCTGGCCGCGCGCTGGGACGCATACGACCCGCGACTGCCGCGCCGCCTGCTCGCGGGCGGCGTGGCAGTCAGCGGGCTGTTCGACCTGGAGCCGATCCGGCACGCGCCGTATCTCAACGCGGACCTGCAGCTCACGCTCGATCGCGTGGCACCGTTGTCGCCGCTCTACATGACGCCGGCGTCGTCCGCGCCGCTGATCACCGCGGTCGGTGGCGACGAATCCCGCGAGTTCCGGCGGCAGACACGCGAGCTCGGCACGGCCTGGGCCAGCGTGCTGCGCGAAGACGTCTCGCTGCCCGGTGGTGATCACTTCACTGCTTGCGAACGGTTCGCGAAGCCGGGCGAACGGCTGTTCGAGGCGACGGTGGAGCTGTGCAACGGCGACTCGCCGGCATGAGCCGATCGGTTGACTAGTCAATCATCCTTGATTGTTTGCGAAGTCAACCATCCGGCAAGTCGATCACGAGTCGACGGTCGGTCGGGCGATCGTCGACTCGCGGATCGAAATCAACCATCAACAGTCGTCGGCGCATCATCCGGATTCCAACAAGAACATGCGGAGACCCTCATGCGCAGTCCGATCAGGTCCGTCGTTCCGGCCTTTGCCACGCCCCCGGCCGGACGGCTCGCTGCTTCGCTGCGACGCATCGCCTTCGCGTCCATCACGCTGCTCGTCGCGGCCTGCGCGACCGGCACGACCACGAGTTCGCCACCACCCGACCTGCGCGTCGATGCCTCGTGGCCGAAGGCGCTGCCGAACGGATGGATACTCGGCGCGGTCGCCGGCGTCGCGATCGATGCCGACGATCACGTGTGGGTCTTGCAACGTCCCGGCACGCTGACGGACGACGAGCGCGGCGCGACGTTCAAGCCGCCGCTGTCCGACTGCTGCGCGCCGGCGAAGCCGGTGCTGGAATTCGACGCGGCCGGCAACCTGCTGCGAAGCTGGGGCGGCCAGGCGGGCGACCATCAACCCGGCTACGACTGGCCGCAGAGCGAGCACGGCATCCACGTCGACGCGGCCGGCTTCGTCTGGATCACCGGCAACGGCGAGAACGACGGGCAGGTGCTCAAGTTCACGCGCGACGGCCGTTTCGTGATGCAGATCGGCAAGGTGGGACCGCAGACCGGCAACCTCGACACGTCGCGGCTCGGTCAGCCGGCGGGCGTCGAAGTCGACGGTGCGGCCAACGAGGTCTACGTGGCCGACGGCTACTACAACAAGCGCGTCATCGTGTTCGACGCCACGACCGGCGCGTTCAAGCGGATGTGGAGCGCGTTCGGCAAGCCGCCCGTCGACGGCGATCAGCCGAACCTGCGCCGCACCGCCCCGCCGACCGAGGCGCAACTCGCCGGCTTCGGCAACCCGGTGCACTGCGTGCGCATCGCGAACGATGGACTGGTGTACGTCTGCGACCGCCTCAACGATCGCGTGCAGGTCTTCCACAAGGACGGCAGCTACGTGAAGCAGTTCTCCGTCGCGCCCGACACCGCCGGCAACGGGTCGGCCTGGGACATCGCGCTGTCACGCGACCCGGAGCAACGATGGATCTACCTCGCCGATGGTCGCAACAACCGCATCGCGACGTTGGTGCGCGAGACCGGGACGGTCGTCGGAAGCACAGGAGGCCCGGGGCGCTATGCCGGTCAGTTCCATTGGGTGCACGACATCGCGATCGACTCGCGCGGCAATGTCTATGCGGGCGAGGTGGATACGGGGAAGCGGGTGCAGAAGTTCGTGCCCCGGTGACAATGAGGTCCCGGCCTTCGCCGGGATGACATTCCCCTGATCCTCTACCGGACGGTGCCTTGGACGGTCACTCCGAAACGAACTTCCACTGCCCGTTCTCGATCTTCGCCATCACGCGCGAACGTTGGTCGAGACCGACATGATCCTGGGCGCTCATGTTGACCACGCCTTGCGGGATCTCGAGATTCCTCGTGGTTTCGAGCGCGTCGCGGAGCGCCCTGCGGAACTCGCCCGTGCCGGGCTTCGCGACCTTGAGCGCCTTGGGTACCGCGTCGGCGAGTTCGAGGTACGCGCCCCAGGCATCGGCCGCGAACTGGGTCACGCTGCTGGGGCCGTAGGCGGCCTCGTACTTCTTCGCGAACGCGACGGCCACCTTCTTCGACGCAACCGTGTCGGGCAACTGCGTCGCGACCACGCCGGGGCCGGTCGGGAAGAACGTGCCTTCGACGTCCTTGCCGCCGACTTTCAGGAACTCGAACGTCGCGATGCCGTGGGTCTGGTAGATCTGTCCCTTGTAATGTTGCTGCACCAGCGCGATCTGCGGCGTCACGGCCGGAGTGCCTGCGCCGGCGATCAGGATCGCGTCGGGGTTGGCCGCGATCAGCTTCAGCACCTGGCCGGTCACCGACGTGTCGGTGCGGTTGTAGCGCTCGACGTCGACCAGCGTGATGCCGCGGATGTCGAGCAGCCGGTTGAGCTCGGTCAACCAGCTGTCGCCGTACGCGTCCGCGAAGCCGATGAAGCCGAGCGTCTTCACGCCGCGGTCGGCCATGAACTTCGTGACCGCCGTGGCCATCAGCGAATCGTTCTGCGGCATCTTGAACGCCCAGTAGCGCCTCGCGTCCATCGGCAGCACGATCGACGCCGACGCCGCGAGCGCGATCATCGGCGTCTGCGTCTCGGCCAGCGTGTCCAGCATCGCCATCGCGTTGGCGGTGGTGTTGGGTCCGACGATCACGTCGACCTTGTCCTCGGTCGTCAGCTTCTTGACGTTGAGCACCGCGCCGTTGGGCGTCGAGCCGTCGTCGAGCACGACGTACTCGACCTTCTGGCCGGCGATCTCCTTCGGCCACAACGCGACGGCGTTCTTGCTCGGGATGCCGATCGACGCCGCGGGGCCTGTCGTCGACAGGTCGATGCCGACCTTGAGCTGGGCCTCGGCGGCCGCGGAGCAAGCGAGCAACGCCGAGGCGATGGCAGCACGTCGGAGAAAAGGCGAACGACGCGATGAAGGACGACGCGACGATGCAAGGCGACCCATGAACGCTCCTGTCGAAAAAGCTTGAAACCTCAAGTATCGGAAAGAATAAGCGATTTGCGACGCACGTCCCGGGGTCGGCCGATGGAGGCGATCAACGCTGTCCGAACGACGAGTCCTCGAACAGATCCTTGAACTCGCGCGGCTGCGAGCGCCGGTACTGCTTCGGCGCCGGGACGTGACCGCCGAGCGCGGCCGCCGCGTGCCACGGCCAGCGCGGGTCGTAGAGCATCGCGCGCGCCAGCGACACGGCGTCGGCACGACCGTCGGCGATGATGGCCTCGGCCTGTTCGGGCTCGGTGATGAGGCCGACCGCGATGACCGGGATGCCGACGACGCGCCTGATCTCGTCGGCGAACGGCACCTGATAGCCGGGGCCGAGCGTGATGGCCTGCAACGGCGACGCGCCGCCGCTGCTGACGTGGATCGCCGCACAGCCGCGCGCCTCGAGCGCCTGCGACAACGCGATCGAACTCGGCACGTCCCATCCGCCTTCGACCCAGTCGGTCGCGGACAGCCGGACCCAGACCGGGATCGCGGCGGGCGTCGCGGCGCGGACCGCATCGAAGACCTCGATCACGAAGCGCATCCGGTTCTGCAGGCTGCCGCCGTACCCGTCGTCGCGCCGGTTCGCGAGCGGCGACAGGAACTCGTGCAGGAGATAGCCATGAGCGGCATGCAGTTCGATGCCTTCGATCCCGAGCCTCACCGCACGCAGCGCGGTCGCCACGAACTGGTCACGCACGCGGATCAGGCCGTCGGCATCCAGCGCCAGCGGCGCGTCCTCGGTGGCCTCGTAGGCGACGGCCGACGGCGCCTCGGCCAGCCACGAGCCGGGCTCGGTCAACGGGATCTGCTGCCCGCCGTCCCACGGCGCGCGGCTCGATGCCTTGCGGCCCGCATGCGCGATCTGGATCGCGACCTTGATCGGCGAGTACTCGCGGATCGCCCGCAGCACGCGCGCGAGTCCGGCCTCGTTGGCGTCCGAGTACAGCCCGAGGTCGCCGGGCGTGATGCGGCCTTCGGGCGAGACGGCGGTGGCCTCGACGATCAGCAGTCCGGCTCCCGACAACGCGAGGTGGCCGAGATGGATCAGGTGCCAGTCCGTGGGTGTGCCGTCGACCGCGGAGTACTGGCACATCGGCGCGATGATGATGCGGTTGGCAAGCGGCAGTGCGCCGATGGACAAGGGTTCGAAGAGGCGGCTCATGGTCTGTCGGGAAGTTGATCGATGCGGCTGGACGAGGCGAACGCGCCCGGTCACGGGAAGCCAGGGTGCGTCCGATTGTCCGCTACCGCACGGAGCGGGCAAGATCCTGCAAGCAGGTTCGATCGGAGTCCCGTATAACCAAACCACCCCCGCACTTCCCCGCCGCAC